>NZ_JAYWVC010000280.1:0-8622 GCF_036281785.1 Streptomyces chiangmaiensis
AGCGAACCTGCGGGCCTACCGGGCACGGCAGCGGGCCCAGAACGCACCGTAGACCTCACCCCTCCGACGCCGCGGGCAGTATCGGGGGGTGTGATCCGCTTGCGCTGAATATGTGAGATACACCCAGGCGTATTTCGTTGCTTGAAGCACCCGAAATGCATACGCTCATTTCGTTCGGCGGGTGCCGAACTCCGGGTGTCACAGTCACGGTGCGCTCCACACGCGCGGCCCGCATGAACGAGCCGGCCCGGAATCGCACCCGGCTCCCCCACACCACACGCAACACTCCAAGGAAACCCACGTGAACGAGTTGCTCACGCAGGCCATCGAAGCCCACGGCGGGATGGCTCGCTGGCAGGAGCTGACCGAGGGGCAGGCAACCATCGTCAGCGGTGGTGACCTGTTCACCATCAAGGGGCTGCCGCAGGATCCCGCCCCTCGCGAGATGAGCGTCCGACTGCACGAGGAGCGTGCCTCGGTCACTCCCTTCGGTGCGCCCGACCAACGGACCGACTTCACGCCCGGTCGGGTGAGCATCGAAAAGCTCGACGGACGCGTGGTGGCCGAACGCGAGGACCCGCGGACGTCGTTCTCCGGACACACTCTGGAGAGCCCGTGGGACCCGCTGGACCGCGCCTACTTCAACGGTTACGCGCTGTGGACGTATCTCACCACCCCCTTCGTGCTCGCCATGCCGGGCTTCACGGTCACCGAGATCGCGCCGTGGCGGGAGGGAAACGAGATCTGGCGGGGGCTGCGGGCCGTTTTCCCGCCCGAGATCGCCAGCCACAGCACCGAGCAGGACTTCTACTTCGGCCCGGACCACCTCCTGCGTCGGCACGACTACCACGTCGACGTGGCCGGTGGATTCGCCGCCGCGCAGTACGTCCACGAATTCGTGGAGGCGGACGGCATCCTGCTGCCGACCATCCGCCGGGCTTACCGCCGCGACACCGACGGCCGGCCCCTGGTGCAGCAGGTCATGGTCTCGATCGACCTGAGCAACATCCGCTTCCGGTGACCGGACGGCCGTCTGACGCCCCCGCGATTGCCGACGTCCTCCTTCCCCCTGCGGCGCAGACCCCGGTCCGCCATCGATCATGGAGAGATCCCAGAGTGCACCCCCAGCTCCCCCAGGCCTCGCACGCCAGACGCCGGACACCTGTCCGTATCTGGCTGCAGCCGTTTCTCATAGGTCTGGTCATCGTCTCCGCGTTCGTCACCTGCTACATCGGTCTCCAGCGGGACCCCCAGCCCCACCGCCTGCCGGTGGCGGTCACGGGACCTCGGCTGGCGAGCCAGATCCAGCAGGCTCTGGGGGATGCGATCGACGTCCGGCCCACCGGCTCGTCCGATCAGGCGCGGGACGCGGTCCAGCATCGCGACGTGGTGGCCGCACTCAGCGCGCAGCATCACGGCAGGGACCTGAAGCTCGACGTCGCCGGCGCGAACGGCGTGTCGACGACGACCGCGGTCAAGGCCATCGTCACGGCGTACGCGCACGGCTCCGGCCGGCATGTGACCGTGTCCGACGTGGTGCCCCTCGACCGGTACGACGCACGCGGGCTGGCGGGGTTCTACGTCTCCTTCGGAGTGACCCTTTCCGGGTTCGTCCTCGCACAGAACGTGCTGGGGCTGAGCAAGCTGCTGCATCTGCGGCATCGCTTCACCCTGGTGACCGTCTTCTCCGCCGCATCGGGCCTTGTGGCCGCCGCCATCGCCGGCCCCGTACTCGGTGCCGTACCTGCGCCGTTCCTCCCGCTCGCCTTCGTACTGGCTCTCCTGGCGGCGGCCGCGGCATTCACCACGAAGCTCCTGGGCACGTACTTCGGCCCGGTGGGTGTCCCGCTGGCCACCTTGCTGCTGTTGACCGTGGGCAACTCCACCAGCGGCGCCACGGTCGGCCCCGACCTGTTGCCCGGCGTGGCGCGGTCCGTCTCGGCACTGCTCCCGCCCGGTGCCGCCGTCCGCGCCGTCGCCGACATCACCTACTTCGACGGTGCACATGTGCTCCCTCCGCTGGCGACGCTCACCCTGTGGGCCGTGGGTGCCGCACTCCTCCTGGCCGCCCGTACCCCGCGCACGGCTCAGCCCGTTCTCCCAGCGGCCGGAGCGGCCGCCTCCTCCGCGTGACCGAGCCTCCAGGGCAGCGGCATGTCACGTGGTAGCGTCCCCGTGAACGTGCTCGGCCGCCTGCCCCACACCAGATGTGCGCCGTGCCCCCTCCGCCCGGACGGGTCCGCCAGGACGACGGACCGGAGGTTTCCTCACGGAAGCAGGCGAGGCCTTGATCGATTTCGGCGGTGGCGTTCCCCGGCCACGCGCACTCGACGTCCGATGGATCCATGGCTCGCCGTCGGCCAAGCACAACACCGATCCGGACATCCAGGTCCACGGATACGACGAGAACACGTTCATTCTCCGGCAGAACATGGCGGTCAACTACGAGGCGCCGTTTCTGTTCCTGCTGTTCGGGGACGCTCAGGCGGTGTTGATCGACACGGGTGCGACCGCGTCCGCGGAGTTCTTCCCCCTGCGCCGAACGGTCGACGAACTGGTCGTAGCCTGGCTCGTCCGGCATCCCCGCGACGGATACCACCTGCTGGTCGTGCACACCCATCCGCACGGCGACCACATCGCGGGCGACACCCAGTTCACCGATCGCCCCGCCACGACGGTGGTGAGCGCGCATCGCACCCAGGCATGGAACTACTTCGGGTTCACCCAGGACCCCGACGCCGTGGCATGCATCGATCTCGGCGGCCGCGTGCTGGAGTGCCTGGCCACCCCCGGCCATCACGAAGCGGCGGTGACGTTCTACGACCCGTGGACCGGGTTCCTGCTCACCGGTGACACGGTCTATCCCGGTCGGCTCTACATCCGGGACTGGCCGGCCTTCGCCCGGACCATCGACCGCCTGATCGAGTTCACCGAGCGCAGACCGGTCACCCACGTGCTCGGCTGTCACATCGAGATGACCCGGCAGCCGGGGGTGGACTACCCGATCCGGACCACCTACCAGCCCGAAGAGCCCCCGCTGCAGATGACCACCCGCCACCTGCACGACATTCGCGCGGCGATCAAGGAGCTCGGCGACCGGCCCGACCGGCGCGCCTACCCCGACTTCATCCTCTGGCCGAACGCCTGACCGCGGCGCCGTCGGGGCCCGCGGCCGCCGCGGTCCCGTTCATGTGAGGGCCTCACTCATGTGCGGGCCTCGCTGGACACGGTCGGTCGAGAGAAGCACGGATCCATGACCGCACCCGGAGCGGGACCCCACCGGACGGCCACCATCGCGAGGTCGTCCTCGAGATACCCGCCGGTGTAGATGTCCAGGTCCCGGCCGATGTGCCGCAGCAGACGATCGGGGTTTTCCCAGGTCCAGGCGGCGGCTCGGTCGAGGATCGGATAGAAGTCGCCCTCGGCATCCCTGGCTTCGATGACGCCGTCGGTGTAGAGCAGCAGGGTGTCCCCGGGGCCGAACGAAACGGACTCGAGGCGATAGGCGTCCGGATCGGTGCTCGCCAGACCGAGCGGTGGGGAGGGCCGGAGCGTCTCCAGCGCCCGCACACTCCCGCCGTGCCTCAGTAGCAGCGGGGGGTGCCCGCAGCTGACGAAACGCGCAACACCACCCTGATCCGGGATTTCGACGAGGAGCGCGGTGATGAAGCGCTCGCCTGCCTCGGGGTCGCACGCGGCGAGCTCGGCCAGGTGCCTGCGCACGCTGCGCTCCAGCGACGCGGCCAGCTCAGGAAGTGTGGCGTGCTCGGGTGCGGCCTCGCGAAACGCGCCGAGGACGGCGGAGGTGTCCTCGATGGCCGCCAGCCCCTTGCCGCGTACGTCGCCGATGAGAATGCGCGTCGTCGTGCCGGTACGGGCGGCGGCATACAGGTCACCCCCCACCATGGCGTGCTCGGCCGCCGCACGGTACGCGCAGGCGATGGCCACCGGGCCCAGCTGTCGCGGAATCGGTCGCAGCAGCACTTGCTGGGCGGCCTGGGACACCGCCCGCACCTGGGTCAGTTCTCTCAGGTCACGGTCGTGCAGGGCTCGTGCGGCGACCACGAAGCTCGAGACCACCAGCAAGGCGCCGATGTGGATGGCCAGAACCGGTGAGTGCAGCAGCAGGTCGTGCGTATCGATGACGACCGTCGCCGCGCAGGCCAGCAGGGCGATGCCGATCGTGAGCCGGACGCGGGCGAACGCCGCCGTGAAGGTGGGGGCCGCTACCAGCAGGGGAGACAGGTGCATGATCAAGGGCACGCGAGAAGCGGCCAGAGTGATCGCCACGATCAGCGAGACCGCGGTTCCGCCTATGTACAAGCCCCCGGCAGGCGATGACGGGCCGCGACTGCGGAATCCGCGTCGAAAGCGCCGCCCCTGGACACCGGGAATCCCGACCCCGTGTTGTCTGAACCTGCCGCCCACCCACTTCGGCGTCCGGCTGAGTGTTGAGTAGAAGTCCATGGGCAGTCCTGCGGGTCGTACGAGCCCCCGTGCACGGTGGTGCGGCGAGACCTGCCGCCGTCCACAGCAACGCGGCTAGGCGTGCTGCTGCGCGTCAAGCGCGGCCCCACCACCTCTTTACCGAATCGTGGAATTCACCTCCCACTATCCGGTCCACTCTGCGACGCGGATCTGGTCGCGTCAAGAACGGCAACGGTCGTTCTCGAGGTGGGGTCACCGGACGTACAGCCCCCGTCGCTCCGGGCGAGACGACGGGCATCCTCGGTGGGACGGTGCTCACGGCCGGTCGGATGTGTCGCTCGTCGGAGCGCGACGCTCGAGGGATGTGCTGAATCGCCGGCGAAGCAGTCCCACCACCGGTCCGACCGCGAGAAGGAGAGCGAGGGCCATGTACCCGTACGTGAGCGTCGCAAGTGTCGCGACGCCCGCGACGAGCAGCGGGCCGCCCGCGTCCCCGAGCTCGCGCCCGAGTTCGGCTGCGCCCATCGTCTGACCCAGGCGTTCCTGAGGGGTCGACGAGGCCAGGGTGGCGAAGCCGAGCGGGGTTATCAAACCGGTTCCCGCACCGATCAGGGCGGCCCCGACGAGGACGCCGGTGAGACCGGGCAGCGTGGCGCTCGCCAATCCGGTGGCGGTGAGCAGCAGACCGGCAGCGATTCCGCCACCCGCGGTGATGCGGCCCTCGTCCCGGGCACGGCCGGCTTTCGGCTGGACGACGGCGGCGCAGGCGGCCAGCACCGAGACAGCCGCGCCGGTGGCCACCGTGCCCAGGCCGGCTGCCCGACCGGAGACCGGCAGGAAGCCCACGCCGACCGAGAGGGCGGCGGTGGCTCCGGCGAGTGCGGCGGTCGGGGCGAGGAAGGAGGAGTCGGCCAGGCGGCGTGCCAGGTCGAGCACCGTCTGCCTGGCTTTCGGCAGGGGCGGTACGACCGGCACGGCGAGTGCGGCCCATGCGGCGACTGCCGCAGCGAGCACAGCCAGCACCGCGAACAGAAGTCGCAGGCTCCCTGCCCACACCAGGACGCCCCCGAGCAGCGGACCCAGGGTGTAGCCGATCGACTTGTAGAAGCCGTAACTACCGAAGGCCCGGCCGTGTTTGGCGTCGGGATTGAGCCGGGCGACCAGAGCGGAGGCCGACGGTGAGAAGGCGGAGGCTGCGGCGCCTTGACCCAGACGAGCGGCCCAGAGCCAGGCCGGGCTGTCCGCAATGACGTAGAGGGCGGACGCTGCGGCGAAGGCCATGAGGCCGCCGAGGAGTACGGGGCGAGCGCCGATGCGGTCGGCGAGGGTGCCGAAGACGGGTTTGAGGACGACTTCGGCGCCGTCGTACAAGGCGAGCAGCCCACCGAGCACCAGCAGGGAGGTCACGGCGTCCCCGGAGAAGCCGCCGAGATTGGCCGCGATGCCGTGAGCGCCGAAGGCCGTGGTGAACCCGGCCGCGTAGAGCGGCCACATCTGGCGGGGCGACGCCGACCGCATCGCGGTGCTCCCCCTCATTCGCCCTCCTCCGTCGCGAGGTGCAGAGCACGGAACACGCGCTCCGCATAGTCCTCACAGGCAGCAGCGCACTGCTTGAGCCGCCTGGCGGCCTCGGCCGACTCGGGAGCGCCGAAGACGTCGCGCGCCGTCAGATCCCGGTGCCACCGACGCAGTCGCTCCAACGACTGCTCTTCCTCTTCCAGTTCGGCGAGGGTGAACTTGGCGATGCGGATCTCCTTGGCCAACTCCTCCTCGAACTTGCCGCAGTCGGCCAGGAACTCACGCCAGTCATCGGACCGGGCGGCGGTGAACATCGCCCGGAAGCGCGCCCCGTCCTCGGGGCCGCGCCCTGCTGCGTTGAGGGTCAATGCCTGCCCCTCGGCGTGTTCGGTCAGCGTGATCGCGCGAGCGATGCCGTCGGCGAAGACCGGCACATCCGGCACGGCCCACACGCCCTGGCCGAGGGAGAGGGCACCGATCTTGCGCAGCTCGCGCCACACCGCCACCCGGTGCCGGCTGGGCTCCGCGGGCACCTTGATTACGAGGATGACCCAGCGGCTCCCCGTCTCCGAGTTCGTCACGAGATTGAATGTAGCAAGTGTTACATCCGTCGTCGTGCCGGCGATCCGTCAGGCGCTGAGCACCCCGGTGGCAAGCAGCCCCAGCAGCGCCACACCGACGACGACCCGTGCACGCTGGAAGACGCCCGAACGGGCATGACCAGAAGCGAGGACGCTGATCGTGATGAATCCCAAGCGATGCGGGCAGTTCGGGAACGAACAGATGGATTCCTCGGACGAACTCCTGTTGAGTGAGGGCCTGCTCCTGTTACTCCTGGGGTGCGTCGGCGGGTAGGCCCGCGAGACGGCGTACGACGCTGAGGCCGTCTGCGGTGCCGGGCCAGTGCCGGGCGAGGGCACCGGTGCCGGCCTGCCGGATGATGGTGCGGAGCGCCAGGGCGACGGCGATGGCGTCGTCTGCGTAGCCGAGAACGGGGATGAAGTCGGGGACCAGATCGATGGGCAGGGCCAGGTAGCCGACCAGGAGCCATAGCAGCCAGCGGGTACGGCGCGGCAACGACCTGTCGCGAGCGAGCCGGGAGACCAGACGCAGCAGGTCCGGCAGGAGACGAACGGCCTCGGTGAGCAGGTTGCCCTTGCGGCGGGCGATCGCGGCCGACCACCGCGAGCAGGTCCAGGCCCTCGCGGCCTCCCTCCATGACGAGATGGCGCCGCCCGGGAACACGCCCGTGACCAGGTGCCGGAGCAGTCACCGCGGGGCCGCTGCAGACGGTCGCACTTCGAGCAAGGCGAAACACGAGGTCATCATGCCGTTGCTGCCTTCGCGCCAGGTGACCACCTCGAACCGGGTGCCGAGGACGCCCAGCAGGAGTCCGAGCGGACATGGCATCACGCCCAGATGTACGACCCACGGCGCGGCTCGGTCAGAACCTGGCTGTCACCGAGCCGACCCGGAGTGAGGACCTGACTGCGGGACAGCGGACGCCGCCGTTGTCAGGCGTGATCGGCGCAGCAGGGGGTCGGGTTCGGTACCTCGAAGGGCGCGAGGGCACCACCGACAGCCGGGACCAGGGCAAGGGTGAGCCGTCCGTCCCGCCACTCAGGCCGGACGTGATCGCGGGTGAGCACTGGTGTGGCGGGGTCGGGCCCGTCGCCGTCCCCCAGGGGTGCGCCGACCACAGTGATGCGGTCGATGGCGGTGAGGGCGAGCACATCGGCCACGGTGACCGTGCCGGTGAGGCGCTCCGCGCCGGCGTACACCACGGCCCGGCCGCCCTGTCGGTCCGCGTGTTCGGCAGCGGCCAGGGCCGCCGCGCGGATGGCCACGGCAGGACCGTGGGCACGCTCTGCGAGTACGGCGCCCAAGTCCGTCTGCTCCGCCGCAGCGGGGAGGAGGTGCAATGCCGCGTCGGCCGCAGCGGCGTCGGGCAGGGCCAGCGAGATCGCTGTGCCACGGCGCTCGGCGGTACGGATCAGGTGGGTGCAGGCGATCGTGCCCGAGGGAAGGCCGAGACGCTCCACCAGATCGTGGATCAGGTGGTCAGCCTCTCGCAGTGTCGCCGTACCGGCGTCCACCCCGATGACGAGGTGGACGCCGGACGCGTCGTGCGGTGCCGTCATGCGGGCAGGACCCACATGGGGTTGGAGTAGAACCACAGGTCCTTCCAAGGGTCGGCGTCCCCCAGCACATCCATGGCCGGACCGGCCGGGTCGACGGAGGCGCCGCGCAGACCGACGGCCATGCGGTTGCCGTCGGTGCCGCGCAGCCGGACGTACACCGGCTTGTCGACCTGGCCCAGGGAGTAGGTCAGGCGCACCGAGCCGGTGGACTTGTTCACCACGAAGGACTTGACGACCTTCGTGTTCGGCGTGGTGAAGGTGTCCTTGTCGGCGGTCGGGCCGGTGACATCGCCCTGGATGACGTCCAGACGGGCCAGCGTCGGAACGAACTGCGACCAGTTGGGGCCGTTGGCGAGGCTGACCTCGACGACCAGGTCGACCTGGCTGCCGCGGCGCACCTGCAGCATCCCGCCGAGGGTGACCGCGCGGCCGCCGGAGCGGAGCTGGGCGTTCAGGCCGCTGATGAGTCCGCCGTGGTCGACCCAGACACGGCCGGCACGGATACCGTCCATGACCGACTTGTAGGAGAAGCTCT
>NZ_JAYWVC010000281.1:0-8547 GCF_036281785.1 Streptomyces chiangmaiensis
CGAATCATCCAGTATGCCTGACTCGATCTACATTGACAGAGAGGGCAGCCTCCACAGCTTGTCTTCGTGTCTTGCGGACAAGGTTCTCCCCCTTGTGTGGAGTGTGCGAGGCGACACCGTAGCGTTGAGTACAGCAGTGCCGTACAGCAACTCCAGCAACCGGCCCTGCCCGGCAGTGTCCCTCAACGGCTTCGAAGCGACCGCTGTGACCGCCAACGACCGATCCGGATAGAGCTACGGATCAGAAGGTGCCCGTGCCACTCTCGTGCCAGAACGGACGGGAAACCACGGGGAATCAAGGGCAACGACGGTGCACGCAGCGGGCCTTGCCCCAAACCAGGTCTCCGCAGGTCACGCCAGCGATCGCCCCACCTCGCTCCTAAAGTGGTGCTCCCTGTTTGCCGCCGCTCAGGGCGACGGCGTGAAGCCGGCGGACTGGTCAAGGCGGAACGGGGAGCCCGGAGCCGTTGGGATCCAACCTTCACGAAGGGCAAGCTGAATGGCTTGGCCCACGCCGGATGGCAGGACGGGCTTGGCCTCACGTCCGAACCAATTGCTCGGATGCGGCTGGTTGGTCGTGACCACGAGCATTGCCCCCGGGGCGTCTGCGTGTTCGACCGCGAATGTGCACGGTGTCAACGACAGGCCCTGGAAGTAAGTCGGCCTACGTCGCAGCCGCCAGCGGTAGGCCGTGCCGTCGACAACGATGCGCCGTGATCCCTTGCGGCCCAGTGCCATGGCTCCTCCTCAGACACCGAGGATGCTAGCGACTACGCTTCTGCCCCTCCGTCTCAGTTTCCGTCTCATTCAGCACCGTTCACGGCGGTTCAAAGGAAGTCCGAGGCCGATAGCCGCTCCCACGGCCGACCGGCCGTGAACGCAGGTGAACGACCCTGTTCGAGGCGCGTGACACCACCAACAGACTTGGAGAGCGAGCGCCCTACACGTCTCCATGATGGCCACCTCAGACCAGGCGCCCGGGCCGCGAGGACCATCGCGATAGCATCCCGCATGCCCATTCCTTGGCGGTCCAGCGCCGACACGTTCGCGCAAATCTTGAGGCAGCGAGGAGTCGAGCCCGACGCCGTGCGCGATGTCCAGGCCGCTTGGGATGCCTTCGGCGTTTTTCTCCAGATCGAGATCGACGGGATCGAGGGGCCCGAGAACGATGGCGACGGCTTCATCGTCCAGTGGGGCCGGTGGGACTGGAACGACGACCAGCCTGCGCTGTCCTTCGGGCGGCAGCTTGCTGTAACTGAGGTCGGCGAGCGTGACGATCCTGATTGGCAGCCGGAGTACTGGCAGGTAGAGCTCCAGCTCATCTTCGCGGAGGACCCGGCCTGGGCTGACCTCGGCAGCCTCGGCCACCAAGACACCGGGTTTGACTTCGACGAGGTCGGCGTGCCCAGAACTGCCGCGCTCGGAAGGATCCGCCGCTTCCTTGAGTCCTACCCCCAGCTGGCAGCCATATGGCGCGCCAAGCCCCTCCGTAGCGACTTGACCCTCGAACGAGCGGGGTAGCTGCCGCACTCGATACAGCAAAAAAGTACAGCAACCCCAGCAACCGCCCATGCCGAGCAACGTCCCCCGGAGCTCTCAAAGCGACCGCTATGACCTCCGCTGACCGATCCACATAGAGCTACGGATCAGAAGGTGCCCGTGCCCCATCCGTGCCCGATCGCACGGGGAACCGCGGGGAATCACGGTGTCGAGCGGGCACCGCACAACGCGACGGCCCCTGACCGTATCGCCTGATCAGGGGCCGCTCACCTGCGCGGTGGGTGTGGGATTTGAACCCACGGTGACTCGCGCCACGACGGTTTTCAAGACCGCTCACTTGGTCTTCCAACCCAGTACGCCGCCGATCAGGAGTAGAAGCCCCGGCCGTACTCCTCGGGCCCGACACTGAAGTCGTCCGGACGATCACGGCGCAGCTCCTCATACCGGACCGCGAACACGTCGATGGCTTCATGAATCGTGCAGCCCAACACTTCGCGGATCGTCTTGAGCGCGAAGATGATCCGGTGATCGACGATGTCGCGATCTACGCTTGCCGGCAGTGTGGTCACGGGTCCCCCGAAGTCGCTGTTCAGCAGCGGAGTACAGCAACCGCACAGACCACAGTCAACCGAGTAAGACCCCTGGCAAGCCAACGGCCTGCCAATCGACCCTCAGCAACTGTCGCGCCCATAGTTCGCATCGAGGGGCTGAGCGCCAGCAGACCCCGGCGGTTCCGGCAGCAAAGCCGGGGCCGTCTGTGGGCCGTCCGACGGCGGCCAACGTCGACCAACAACGACAGAGGACGACAGCCGGAGCCCAGGTCAGACATCCCGTCAGGCTCCCGCGACAGAGGCCAGGTAGGCCTCCGTCTTCGCCGGCTCAACGAAGACCTCGCCCTTCTCCACGATGAAGTCCAGCGCCGGCTTCAGGAACCCGCCGTCGCCCGCGGAGTTGTCGTCCTTGTGGTCGCGGAGCGAGCCGTCCGCGGAGCCTCGACCAGAGTCGGCCGCGATGCCGTCGTTCTTGGCCCGCCTGATGAAGTCGGCGATGGCGAGGCAGTAGCCCGGGAACCGCATCTGAATAACGTCGATCGCGTACTCGACGTGCTGGATGTCGAGGAGGCCGTCACGGGCCCGGTGGCCGGACGCCAGGCGTACGGGTGGCAGCGCGCCAGATACCCGCGAGGGGAGCCAGCCCGCAGGCTGGCGCCGCTCTGCGCGTTCGAAACCGGTGTAGTTGTCGGATATGGGGAGCTTATCCGGGATCCAGACGACGGCACTTGAGCCGCTGACTGTCGGGCAGGCTCGACAGCTGCAACCGGCGCGGACCGGTAATGGTCATGATCGGGTATGGGAGTACCTACGTTCCGGCGCCGGACGGAACGGCGCGGCCTGCGCCTGTGGCCGGTCGGCACCGTGCTCGTCCTGGCCTTCACCGCCGCGGTGTTCGTGGCCGCCACCGTCTTCTACACCGGGTGGGACCTGCTCGGTGCGCGCGGGCTGAAGCCCGAGCACCGCATCGATGCCAAGACGCTGTTCGACTTGGTGAAGCTGTCGTTCGGGGTCGTCGCCGGGGCCGGCGCCCTGGTCGCCCTGGTCGTCGCCTACCGACGCCAGCGCGTAGACGAGGACGGCGCCCTGCGCGAGGCAACCCGCCTGCACACGGAACGCTTCACTGCGGCTGTCGCCCAGCTCGGCCACGACTCTGCCGCGGTCCGCCTTGGCGGCGTACACGCCCTGGCCGGCCCCGCCGACGACGCCCCCACCCGCGACCTGCGCCAGACCCGCATCGATGTCCTGTGCGCCTACCTCCGCCTGCCTTACACCGCCGAGGCCGACCTCCCGGCGGGCGACGCGGAAGCCCGGCACACCTACCTGACCCTGCGGGAAGTCCGGCACACCGTCATCCGCCTCATCCGCGACCACCTCCGCCTGGAACCCGAGCATCCGCAGTCCTGGCAGGACCACAACTTCGACTTCACCGGAGTCACATTCGACGGCGGAGACTTCACCGAAGCGAGGTTCTCCGGCGGCACCGTCAGCTTCCGCGGGGCGGAGTTCTCCACTGGCAGGATCGACTTCAGCCGGGCACAGTTCTCCGGCGGCACGGTCGACTTCGACGGGGCCAAGTTTCGCAACGACGTGTTCTTCAGCGGGACGCAGTTCTCCAGCGGCACCAGCACCTTCAGCGCGGCGCAGTTCTCCGGCACCGTGGTCACCTTCATCTGGGCCGAGTTCTCCGGCGGCACAGTCGACTTCTCTCGCGCGATCGGCCGAGCGCCATCCGGTCTGGTACCGCCAAGCGGAGCACCGCCAGCCGGGCTGCTGTTGCCCCCAACTTGGTCCAACTCAGACTGCAAATGTCGGCCTGGGACTCCTATCCGTGACCCAGGCCGCAAAGTACAAGCCTCCTCGCTGGTCAGCGCTCGACCGGGTCAACACCCTGATGGCGAAGCTCGTCGTCGCGCTCGTCGCCATCCACGGCCTCAGCCGACGCGAAGCCCGCCACCTCCTCCTCACCGACCTCGACCTCGCCCATGGGCGTCTGACGGTCCGGCGGGAACTGAAGCACACCGTCTACCTCGACGAACTCACCCACACCCTCGCCGCCGACTGGCTCCGCGAACGGCACCGGTGCTGGCCCCAGACGACCAACCCCTACCTGCTGGTCAGCCAGCAGACCGTGGCCGACGACCGGCTGCCGCCCGTCTCGACCATGGTCATCAACGACATCTTCCGGCCCCTCGGACTGAGCCCGTCCAAGCTCCGCCAGGACCGGATCCTCGACGAGGCCCGTCACACCGCCGACCCTGTCCACCTCATGCGCGTGTTCGGCATCGCCGCCGAGACCGCGATGAAGTACATCTACGACGCTCACCCCGAACGGCGATCCGTTCTCTGGCGATGAGAAGCTGTGTCGATTTGGGCACGACGATGGCTTCTCGTCAGGTTAAGGGCCCGAAGGAGGCAGAGGGTGCGATGTGGGGTCGAGGTCAAGGCGCATCTTGCCTCGCATGGTGTCGAACGCATCGAATAATACGAGGTTGGCGCTCCTGAGTTCGACCCAGTCGTCGAAAGTCTGTCCAGCAGCCAGGCTCTCTACGAGGTCGCGCATGCCTCGCAGGACCTTGTCGGACAGGGCGACGATGTCTGGTGGGGCGGTGATGGATATCTGGTAGCGCAGCTCGTCCATACCGCCGTTTCGGTAGGCGTGTGCTGCCAGACGCGCGCGCTCGGGCCACGGCTCGGTGCTGTTGATGATCGCGGCGCGGATTTCGCTCCATGTTCGTGCCACGGCCGCGAGGTATGCGCCGTACAGCTCGCGTTTGATAGTGGTGTGGCGGTCGACTTGCTCTCGACGCCATCTGGATCGGTCGGCCAGCGATGTGGCACCTACCCCGATCACCGCACCCGTCACGGTGCTGACAACTAAGCCCCAATCCATTGTTGGAGGGTAGGAACTACCGTCACAGATGACCAGGCACGAACTCAAGCCATCTGCGGCCGCTATGCTCCAACCACACCCCGGTTCCGCCCCGTTCACGTCCAGGAATCCGCGAACTCGCGCGCTTCCAAGGCGGGCGGCATCGCCTACCACCACATCTCGGACACCTACATCGCGCTGTTCACGCACTTCATCCCGTGCGGGGTGTGGGAGGCCGTCTACATCATCGAGGGTCTCCTCAAGAACACCTCCGAGGTCAAACCGACCACGGTGCACGCCGACACCCAGGGCCAGAGCGTGTCCGTTTTCGCCTTGGCGCACCTACTGGGCTTCGATCTGATGCCCAGGATCAGGAACTAAAAGGGCCTGCCCTTCTACCGTCCGTCCAAGCAGAGCGAGTACATGCACATCGACTCGCTGTTCGGGGAGGCGGGCAAGAACGTCATCGACTTCGATCTGATCGAGTCCCAGTTCCGGCACCTGATACGGGTGGCCGCCTCCGTACGAGAGGGCGCCATCTCCTCCTCGACGCTGCTAAAGCGGCTGCGTTCCGGGTCGCACAAGAACTCCACCTACACCGCGTTCCGCGAGGTCGGGCGGGTGATCCGAACCGTGCAGCTGCTGCGCTACCTCTCGGACGCACCGCTTCGCCGGCGCGTGACCGCGGCAACGAACAAGGTCGAGTCGTTCAACCGGTTCTCCCAGCGGGTCGGTTTCGGTAACCAGGGCGTCCTCGCCGACAACGACCCCATCGAGCAGGAGAAGGCGATGAAGTTCAACGCCCTGCTCACAAACGCGGTGATCTTCCACAACGCCCTGGACATCGCGGAGATCATCCGCCAGTTCCTGGAAGAAGGCTGGAAGATCGACCCGGAGGACCTGGCCCACATCTCGCCGTACTTGACCGAGCACATCAAACGGTTCGGCGAGTACGCCACCCACGAACTCGGCATCCAGCCCGAGGCGTACGACCCGAAACTCGACGTCGACTTCACCCAGCTCCGCGACCAAGACCCGGCCGCCTCCGGCTTCGGCACGGCCGCCTGACCGCCACCTCTGCCCGTTGAGCAGTACGGCCCTCGGCCTCGCCCTGAACGCCGTGGTGTGGTGGAACACCCTCTGCTTGGACGCCGCCGTCAGGAAGATTCGCGCCGACGGGTTCCCCGCCACCGACGACATGTGCGCCCGGCTTCCGCCGATCTCTTGCGGTCCTTCCACGACCCGACCCAAGAAGCGGACGCTCCCGGCGCCCCGAAGGCAGCGCCAACGTTATGAAGTGGTGGCGGCGCAAGCCCGTATGGCCCGCGGACACCGACCCCGACCTCACTCACATTCGGCAGGAGCTGAGCGTCACGCCGGCGGCCGGGTGAGTTTGGCGGCCACGGCGTCGAGGACCCAGTCCAGGCCGGTCGCGAAGGATGCCTCGGCGTCCACGTCCGTGCCGTCGTACACGGCTTTGGCCAGCGCCGGGAAGCGGCCCGTGGCCAACATTCTCGTCACATGCGGGCCGGAGGCGCGCTGCCAGTCGCGCTTGGACAGGCCCGTGGCGCGCTCGGCCCGCAGGTTCGCGATCTCGCGCCTGATCGCGCCGGTGAAGTAGGCGCTGACAGTCTCCACGGCGCGCATGACGGTGTCGACATCGGCGAGGCCGTCGAGTGCGGCCAGCGTGGCCTCGGTCACGGCGAGGCCGTTCGGGCCCAGGGTCGGGCGGCCGCCGAGCAGGTCGGCCAGCCATTCGTGACGGAGAGCGGCCTGCCTGGTGCGGTGGGCGAGGATGCGCAGCGCCTCCCGCCAGTCACCGGGCTGCTCCTCGGGGACAATCTCGGCGTGGACCTCGTCCACCATGAGGTCGAACAGCTCCTCCTTGGTGGCGATGTATCCGTACAACCGCATCGGGCCGGCGTCCAGCCGGCCGGCGACCTTGCGCAACGACACCGCCTCCAGCCCGCCCGCGTCGGCCAGCGCGATGGCGGCGGCGACGATCCGCTCCCGGTCGAGCGGCACGGGGCGAGTCGGCGGCTCCGGTCGGTCCCACACAGTCATGGTCACACCGTACTGTTGCGATGCATCGTAATGAGAAAATACAGTGTATCGATATGAGACAACGTATCGCGGTGGTCGGCAGTGGCCCTGCCGGCCTTACCTTCGCCCGCGTCCTGCACCGCCATGATTACCCCGTCGCCGTCCTCGAACGTGACCCCGCCCCCGACGCCCGCCCCCCAGGCGGCACGCTGGACCTGCACGAAGGGCTGGGCCAGCTCGCGCTGGACAAGGCGGGGCTGCTGGCGGAGTTCCAGGCGCTGTCTCGTCCCGAGGGACAGGCCATGCGCATCCTGGACGCGGACGGGACCGTCCTGCGCGACTGGCGACCCCGTCCAGATGACCGAGCCAATCCCGAGATCGACCGCGGGCAACTCCGTGACCTGCTGCTCGGCCCTCTCGACGTCCGGTGGGGGCGGGGCGTGACGCAGGTGGTGCCGGGGACCCGGGATGGCGTACTGGTCCATTTCGCGGACGGGCAACAGGAAACGTTCGACCTCGTAGTCGGCGCGGACGGCGCCTGGTCCCGGACCCGCCCGGCAGTCTCTTCGGTGACGCCGCACTACACCGACGTCACCTTGGTCGAGACGTCCCTGGACGACGTCGACACCCGCCACCCTGACCTCGCCCAGTTGATCGGCGACGGTTCCCTGGCTGTGTACGGCGTGAACCGAGCTCTCGTCGCCCAGCGCAACAGCGGCGGCCACGTCAAGGTGTACGCCCAGTTCCGCGCGCCGCTGGACTGGCACACGAACCTGGACCTGGCCGACGTCGAGGCCGTGCGATCGAGCCTGCTGGCTCTGTTCGACGGCTGGGCCGCTCCCGTCCTCGACCTCCTCCGCCACGGCACCGCTTTCGTCCACCGCCCCCTCTACGTCCTGCCCGTGTCCCACACCTGGACCCACGTCCCCGGGGTGACGCTACTGGGCGACGCCGCCCATCTGATGCCCCCATTGGGGGCGGGCGCGAACCTCGCGATGCTGGAAGGCGCCGAACTCGCCGAGTCCATCGCCACCGGCCCTGGAGATCTGGACGAGGCCGTCCGCGCCTTCGAGGAACAGATGTGGGCACGGGCCGGCAGGTGGGCGAAGATCACGACGGCCGGTCTGGAACGCCTTGTGAGCCCGGACCCCGCCGAAGCCCTCGCCCTCTTCGACCAAGTCCAGCCATCCTGACTGCCAAGCGCGACAGGCTCCAAGCACCATCTAATGGTGAGTTACGGGGCTGGTGAAGCCTCAAGCACCACCGGGTTCGGAGCCCTTTGATCAGACGGGTTCACCGACCCCGCGTCACGGCGGTACGTACGCGATCGAGTCGAGGATATTCGTGGTCTGAGCACCTCGCGAGGAACACCTCCCAGCTCACCAGGAGTCTGCGAACTCCTGAAAAGACTGAGCCTCGTGGGTACTGAACTTGATTGGGTGATGTCGGAGTCGTTTGCCTGACGAGGGCTGGGCAGGGCCAGTAAACCTGGGGTGTGAGGTACGCGCAGGGCGGCGGGTTGACCGACGCCGGGAGGGCCATACGGGAGCGGTTGCGGCTGCAAGCCGTGAAACGTTTCGA
>NZ_JAYWVC010000282.1:0-8495 GCF_036281785.1 Streptomyces chiangmaiensis
CGGAGGCGATTCCTCACCGGCGTAAACGCCGGTCATCCTCGACAGACGCGAGTTGAACGGCCTCCCCTGAGCCGTCAGGCCGCCGGGCCCGCCACGATTCCGCCGTTCTTCACCTCGACGGACAGCTCGTGCAGCGGCTCGGTGGCCGGGGCCTGCACCACCTTGCCGGTGACGGCGTCGAACTGGCTGCCGTGGCAGGGACAGACGAGCGTCGTGCCGGACAGCTTGTTGATGGCGCAACCGGCGTGCGTGCAGATCGTGCTGTACGCCTTCAAGGAGCCGTCCGCGGCACGGCTCACCACGACGTTGTCGTCCCGGTACAGCTTCGCGCCGCCCTTCGGGACCTCGTTCTCGGGTCCCAGTGCGACCGGCGCGGTCGGCGTGGCCGCCGTGCCACCGCCGTCACCGCCCGACGAGCAGGCCGCGAGACCGAGCCCGGCGACCGGGGTGAGCGCAGCCCCGCGAAGGACGGTACGACGGGTCGCTGCGGGACGGGCGGACATGAGGTCTCCACTGGTCAAAGCCGACGCCCACCGGGAGGCGGGCGGTGCCGACGATACCGGTGGCGGTCGTTCCGCCTCGGGCCGGGGCGGGGGCAGGCCATGCCGCACAGAGACGTAAACGCTTGCGCAAGCGTTTACGCCGCTCTCCGAATGGGATACCTTCCCGGCCAGACGGCCCGAGGAGGGGGACGCATGGCAACCATGGCCGATGTCGCACGGAGCGCGGGCGTGTCCGTCGCCACCGTCTCGCACGTGCTGAACGACACCCGGCCGGTACGGCCCCACACCCGCCAGGCGGTGCTCCACGCCGTCGACGAGCTGGGTTACACGCCGAACACGCTTGCCCGTTCCCTGGTGACGGCTCGCACCCGGTCCATCGGGCTCGCGGTGTCGGCGATCAGCAACCCGTACTTCACGGAGATCCTCCAGGGCGTCGAGGCAAGCGCTCTGGAGCGCGGCTACGGTCTGCTCATCGCCGATCCGCACGACGATCCGTTGCACGAACGCAACGCCGTCCGACTGCTGCACGAACGGCGCGTCGACGGTGTGATCGTCGCTCCCTCGGCGAACCCGGGCGAACTCCTCGCCCTTCTCGCGCGGCACCGGGTGCCGACCGTGTTCCTCGACCGGCTGGTCGACACGGTTCCCGCCGGCACACCCGCGCCACAGGCGTTCGACCAGATCTGCGCCGAGAACGTCGACCCCATGGCCCGTCTGGTCACCCATCTCGCCGAGCTGGGTCACCGCCGCATCGGCCTGGTCGCGGGACGTCCCGGGTTCAGCACGACCAACGAGCGGATCAGCGGCTACCGGCAGGGCCTCGCGGCCGCGGGGATGTCCTACGACGAGCGGCTGCTGGCCCGGGGCGACTCCGCGGCCGAGGGTGCCGAGCGGGCCACCGCCGCCCTGCTGTCGCTCGCGGCACCCCCCACTGCCCTGGTCACCGCCAACAACGCGATGACCATCGGAGCGCTGCGCACCCTGCGCGGCCGCGGACTGTCCGTGCCGGCCGACCTGGCCCTGTGCTGCTTCGACGACTTCGCGTGGGCCGATCTGTTCTCACCCCGGCTCACCGCGATCTCCCAGCCGAGCAGGCAGATCGGTGCCGAGGCCGTACGGCTGCTGCTGGAGCGGCTGGAGGACCTGGACCGTCCCTCGCGCACCGTTCGGCTGCCCAGTGTGTTCGTCCACCGCACCTCGTGCGGCTGCCCCGACGCCCCCTCCCAGAAGGGAACCGACTCGTGATCGTCGTTGCCGGAGAGGCCCTGATCGACCTGGTCCCGCAGGGGACGGGCGCGCTCGCGCCCCTGAAGCCGGGGCTGGGCGGCGGCCCCTACAACACCGCTGTCGCACTCGGCCGGCTCGGCTCCGCCACGGCATTCTGCTCCCGCACCTCGTACGACGCCTTCGGAGAGGCGTTGCTCGACGGGCTGCGCCGGGCCGATGTGGACGTCTCGGCCGTGCAGCGCGGCGCCGAGCCGACGACGCTGGCGGTCGCGACCATCGACGAGAACGGCTCGGCCGCGTACTCCTTCTACGTCGACGGCACCGCTGACCGGCTGTTCACGGCACCGGCACACCTCCCGCAGGGCACCCGGGCGGTGTCGTTCGGTACCTGCTCGCTGGTCCTCGAACCAGGGGCGAGCGCGTACGAGGAGCTGATGCGCAGCGCCGCCGCACAGGGTGTGTTCACGGCGCTCGACCCGAACATCAGGGCGGGGCTGATCCCCGACCCCGACGCCTACCGGGCCCGATTCAAGAGCTGGCTGCCTTCCGTGTCGTTGCTCAAGCTGTCCGTCGAGGACGCGGAGTGGCTGGGCGGTACCCCTCGTGAATGGCTGGCCTCCGGCCCCGCCGCCGTGGTCATCACCCGTGGCGGCGACGGGCTCACGGTCTTCACGCGTGACGGTGCGGAGCACTCCGTGACGGGTGTGCGGGTGGACGTCGTGGACACGATCGGCGCCGGCGACACGGTGAACGCGGCGCTGTTGCACGGCCTGGGAGCCCGCAACGCCCTCTCCCCGGCGGCCCTGGCCGCCCTGGACGCCGGGGGCTGGACCGACCTGCTGGGCTTCGCGGCCCGCGCCGCGGCCATCACCTGCTCGCGCGCCGGCGCCGAACCGCCGTACGCGTCCGAACTCGACGGCCCGTAGTCCGCTTTGAGCCGCTTGCCCGCCACCGCGATCCCGGCGCGCCCGCCCGTCCGGCCGCCGTCCCTGTACAGGGACAGGCGCGGCCGGTCGTCCGACGAGCGGTGCCCCGCGGGAAGTTCCCACGGGGCACCGTGTGTTCCGGGAGCCGGTCGTCCCCCCGTGTGTCAGGCCTTGCGCGCCCGGGTGGACTTCTTCGCGGGCGCCGCCTTCTTCGTGACGCCGGCCGCTTTCTTGGCCGCCGTGTTGTTGACGGTCTTCACCGTCTTGGACGTGGCCGTCCTCTTCGCCGTCGAGGCGGCGGCGACGGTCTTCGCGGCCGCCCTGCGCGGAGCCGTCACGAAGGGCGCGTCGCTGATGCGCTCGGCGCCGAGGATCTCGCGCAGGAACTTGCCCGTATGGCTGGTCGGGATCCCCGCGATCTCCTCGGGGGTGCCCTCGGCGACGACGAGACCGCCGCCCGCGCCGCCTTCGGGACCCATGTCGACGACCCAGTCGGCGGTCTTGATGACGTCGAGGTTGTGCTCGATGACGATGACCGTGTTGCCCTTGTCGACCAGGCCGCCGAGGACCTTGAGCAGCTTGCTGATGTCCTCGAAGTGCAGACCGGTGGTCGGCTCGTCCAGGACGTAGACCGTGCGTCCCGTGGACCGCTTCTGCAGCTCGCTGGCAAGCTTCACACGCTGCGCCTCACCACCGGACAGGGTGGTCGCCGACTGGCCGAGGCGGACGTAGCCGAGACCGACGTCGTTCAGCGTCTTCAGATGGCGGGAGATCGCCGGGACCGCCTCGAAGAAGTGCATGGCCTCCTCGATCGGCATGTTCAGGACCTCGGCGATGGACTTGCCCTTGTAATGGACCTCCAGGGTCTCCCGGTTGTAGCGGGCACCGTGGCAGACCTCGCACGGGACGTAGACGTCCGGGAGGAAGTTCATCTCGATCTTGATCGTGCCATCGCCCGCACAGTTCTCGCAGCGACCGCCCTTGACGTTGAAGGAGAAACGGCCGGGCTGGTAGCCCCGCACCTTCGCCTCGGTCGTCTCGGCGAACAGCTTGCGGATGTGGTCGAAGACGCCCGTGTACGTCGCCGGGTTCGACCGCGGGGTACGGCCGATGGGCGACTGGTCGACGTGCACGACCTTGTCGACGAGGTCGTCGCCGTCCACACGCGTGTGACGCCCGGGGACGTTGCGCGCACCGTTCAGTTCGCGGGCGAGGTGCGTGTAGAGGATGTCGTTGACCAGCGTCGACTTTCCGGAGCCGGACACGCCCGTGACGGCCGTGAACACGCCCAACGGGAAGGAGACGTCGATGTCCTGGAGGTTGTTCTCACGGGCGCCGTGCACCGTGAGCTGTCGGGACGGGTCGCGCGGGCGCCGGATGTCGGGCAACGGGATGGACTTCTTGCCCGACAGGTACTGACCGGTCTGCGACTCGTCGTTGGTGAGCAGCTCCTTCAAGGAGCCGCTGTGCACGACCTTGCCGCCGTGCTCCCCCGCACCGGGGCCGATGTCGACGACCCAGTCGGCGACCTTGATGGTGTCCTCGTCGTGCTCGACGACGATGAGCGTGTTGCCCATGTCGCGCAGCCGGACCAGGGTCTCGATCAGCCGGTGGTTGTCGCGCTGGTGCAGACCGATGGAGGGCTCGTCGAGCACATACAGGACACCGACGAGTCCGGAACCGATCTGGGTGGCCAGACGGATGCGCTGGGCCTCGCCACCGGAGAGCGTGCCGGCCGCGCGGTTCAGCGAGAGGTAGTCGAGGCCGACGTCGACCAGGAACCGCAGCCGCTCGTTGACCTCCTTCAGGACCCGCTCGGCGATCTTCTTGTCACGGGCGTCGAGCTTGAGCTCCCGCAGGAAGTCCGCGCAGTCGCTGATCGACATCGCGGAGATCTCGGCGATCGACTTGTCCATGATCGTGACCGCGAGGACCACGGGCTTGAGGCGGGTGCCCTGACAGGTCGGGCAGGGCACCTCGCGCATATAGCCCTCGAAGCGCTCCCGGCTGGCGTCGCTCTCGGCCTCGCTGTGGCGGCGCTTCACGAAGGGGACGGCGCCTTCGAAGGGCGTCGTGTACACGCGCTCGCGTCCGTAGCGGTTGCGGTAGCGGACCTCGATCTGGGTCTTGTGTCCGTAGAGCAGGGCCTTCTTGGCGCGCTGCGGCAGTCCCGCGAAGGGGATGTCCGTCCGGAATCCCAGGGCGTCCGCGAGGGCATCGATGAGGCGGCCGAAGTAGTCCTTGGTGTGCCCGTGCGACCAGGGGTGGATGGCGCCCTCGTCGAGGGTCTTCTCCTCGTCCGGGACGATCAGCTCGGGGTCGACCTCCATGCGGGTGCCGATGCCGGTGCACTCGGGGCAGGCGCCGAAGGGCGAGTTGAAGGAGAAGGAGCGGGGTTCCATCTCCTCGAAGGACAGGTCGTCGTACGGGCAGTACAGGTGCTCCGAGTACATGCGCTCGCGCTCGGGGTCGTCCTCGGGGAGGTCGACGAAGTCGAGCACGACCATGCCGCCCGAGAGGCCGAGCGCGGTCTCCACGGAGTCGGTGAGGCGACGCTTGGCGGACTCCTTCACCGTGAGGCGGTCGACGACCACCTCGATGGTGTGCTTCTCCTGCTTCTTCAGAGTGGGCGGGTTGGACAGCTGGATCGTCTCGCCGTCCACGCGCGCACGGCTGTAGCCCTTGGTCTGGAGGTCGGCGAAGAGGTCGACGAACTCCCCCTTGCGCTCCCGCACCAGTGGCGACAGCACCTGGAAGCGGCTCCCCTGCGGCAGTTCCAGGACCTTGTCGACGACGGCCTGCGGCGACTGGCGCGAGATCGGACGGCCGCACTCGGGGCAGTGCGGCTTGCCGATGCGCGCGAAGAGCAGGCGGAGGTAGTCGTAGACCTCGGTGATCGTGCCGACCGTCGAGCGCGGGTTGCGCGAGGTCGACTTCTGGTCGATGGAGACCGCCGGCGAGAGCCCTTCGATGAAGTCGACGTCCGGCTTGTCCATCTGCCCGAGGAACTGCCGGGCGTACGAGGACAGCGACTCCACGTAACGCCGCTGACCCTCGGCGAAGATCGTGTCGAAAGCCAGCGAGGACTTGCCCGACCCCGACAGGCCCGTGAAGACGATGAGCGAGTCGCGTGGCAGTTCGAGCGAGACATTCTTCAGGTTGTGCTCGCGCGCGCCACGGACGATGAGACGGTCGGCCACGCCGGTCCGCACCTTTCTTGAGAGAAGCGACAGGGGCCGGGCCCCCGTGCTTCTCAGACTAAGGGGAGCCACTGACAACGCCGGTCGGATTCCAGGGTTCATAACAATCCCCGGCCATCCAGCATGCCCGACGTCGCACTCGACCATATCGCACGCACATTCGATTAGCGGGTCCAGTCCGCATCCTTCACCCGAAGGAGTGGCAAGGCTAGGGTCGGCCTCATGATTGATCACGCGCGTGACCTGGCATCTGTACGTGACGCGACCGACCGGCTGCTGCGTGCAGCCGCCACACTGGACAACGCCGCCGTGGAGGCTCCGTCACGGCTGCCCGGCTGGAATCGCGGCCACGTCCTCGCCCATCTGTCCCGCAACGCGGACGCACTCGTGAACGTTCTGCAGGGACGTCCCATGTACGTCTCCGGCGAGGCCCGGGACGCCGACATCGAGCGGGACGCCCCGCGTTCCCTGGACGTCCAGCTCGACGACCTGCGGGCGAGCGGCGCCCGGTTCCAGGAGGCCGGGGCCGCCCCCGCGGACTGGTCGCGCACGGTCGAACTGCGCAACGGAGTCACCGACGCGGCGTCCCGGGTGCCGTTCCGGCGGTGGGTGGAGGTCGAACTGCACCACGTCGACCTCGGAATCGGGTACGAGCTGGAGGATCTGCCGACGGAGTTCGTGGAGCGGGAGATCGGCTTCCTCGCGGAGCGGTTCACGGACCATCCCGCGGTGCCCGCTATCGCGCTGAACGCCCTGGAGGACCCGAGCCTGCTCGCCTGGTCCACGGGCCGAAAGGACGACGGACCAGTCACCGTGACGGGCCCGGCCCCCGCGCTACTGGGCTGGCTCTCGGGACGCACCCGCGGCAAAGGGCTGACCATGGTGGGCGAAAGCGTGGCGCTGCCCGTACTGCCCCCGCTGTGACCTCGTCGGTAGGCTGACAGCCATGACGTACAGCGGAGCGGTGACGGTCGGTGGCCCGGCGGACGTGCACGAGCTGAAGGACCTGATGATCACCAAGATCGCGGTCGGCCCGATGGACAACAACGCGTATCTGCTGCGCTGCCGGGCCACCGACGAGCAGTTGCTGATCGACGCGGCCAACGACGCGCACACCCTGCTCGGCATGATCGGCGACGACGGCATCGCGTCCGTGGTCACCACGCACCGCCACGGCGACCACTGGCAGGCGCTCGCCGAGGTCGTGGCGGCCACCGGCGCGCGGACGTACGCGGGCCGGGACGACGCCGAAGGCATTCCCGTGCCGACGGACGTCACGGTCGGCGACGGCGACACGATCCGGGTGGGGCAGGTGGAACTCACCGCGCGCCATCTGGTGGGACACACTCCGGGTTCGATCGCCCTCGTCTACGACGACCCGCACGGACACCCGCACGTGTTCACCGGCGACTGCCTCTTCCCGGGCGGCGTGGGCAACACGCACAAGAATCCGAAGGCCTTCGCCAGCCTGATCCACGATGTCGAGACGAAGATCTTCGACGTGCTTCCGGACGAGACCTGGGTCTACCCCGGGCACGGCAACGACACCACGCTGGGCACCGAGCGTCCGCACCTGCCGGAATGGCACGAGCGGGGGTGGTGAGCGCAGGGTGGTGAGCATGGGGACCTCGCGCGCTGAACGCGCATCAACACCCCGCGCGAAGAGCAGATTCACGCGCCCCGTGTGAACCGTTCGCACATGCTGGTGCCTTGCGTGCGCTCCCCGGCCGTGTGGTCGCGCGGTCAACTGGAGGCAGCCCCGCACAGGATGACGGCTCCTGCGCGGTATGGGCCGCCGGTCCCGCTATCCCGCCCTCGACCGGCGGCCCGGGCATGTGCGCCGCCCGAGCGCAGTCGTCAAGCCGGGCACATGCCTGGCACGTACGCGCCGAGCGGGGCCTGAAGCGGACATGGGGCTGTCCACGCCGGCCCGTGGAGGGTGCTCGGCCCCGAGCCGGCGTCCCGGACGTCGTGGCCGACCCCTCAGACCGCCGACCGTGCCGCGCCCGCGAGCGTCGCCACCCGCTCCACCGCGAACGCGTATCCCTGCACCCCGCACCCCGCGATGACGCCGTCGGCGCGGAGCGAGACGTACGAGTGGTGACGGAACTGCTCGCGCTGGTGGATGTTGGAGATGTGCACCTCCACCACCGGCAGCCCGTCACAGGTGTTGAGCGCGTCGAGAATCGCGACGGAAGTGTGCGAGTACGCCGCGGGGTTGATCACGACACCGGCGTGGTTCAGCCGGGCCTCGTGGATCCACTCGACCAGTTCGCCCTCGTGGTTGGACTGCCGGAAATCCACCGTGCCCCCGTACGCCGCCGCCGTCTTCACGCACAGTGCCTCGACGTCCGCGAGCGTGTCGGAACCGTAGATCTCCGGCTGGCGCTGCCCGAGCAGATTCAGGTTGGGGCCGTTGAGGACCATGATCGGGGCGTTGGCGAGAGTGCGGGGCACGGTTCCTCCGGTCCGTTCGGGTCTGCCGGCCCATCAGGGACCGCTGTTCGGCCTTCGGTTTATCACGATGCGCCGGACGGGCGAGGACCGTACCCTCCGGCCGTCAGCAACCGATCTACCCGCCCAAGCCCGCGCCCGGCGACCGAATCGCCGTCGTCACCGCAATGACCACACCCGATGTG
>NZ_JAYWVC010000283.1:0-8436 GCF_036281785.1 Streptomyces chiangmaiensis
GGAGTCGGTCCCTGACCAGCAAGTCGGTCGGGGTCGATCGCTTCTCTGATCACTGCGGCTACCCGCCGCTTCGGGGACGGCCCGTCGCGGCCTCCGCAGCCCAGCGCCCCTCGTTCTGGCACGCTTGTGCTCAATCGGGCGCGACTGGCGGCGCAACGGACAGCCGACACGTCTTCGGGGACGTTTGCTGGGCAGGGCGGTTGTTGGGCCGTCCGGCCCCCTCGCGAGGAAGTATGGCCCCACTCCGCCGATGACTCCGCTGGCCATCCTGGAATCCACAGAGCCACCAGCCGAGGGAAGTGATCGGCATAATGTGGTACGACGGCGGATGGGGCTGGGGCGGCTGGTTCGCCATGACGGTGTTCATGGTGCTGCTCTGGACTCTGATCATCGCCGGAGTCATCGCACTCGTGCGCTACCTGACCGGAACCCATCATCACCAGAAGTACGGCTCCCCTCGGGCTTCCGGCGAACCCCGAGAGGGAAGCCGACGGGCCGAGGACCTGCTCGCCGAGCGGTTCGCCCGCGGGGAAATCGACGAGGACGAGTACAAACACCGTCTCACGCTGCTGCGGGAGCACTGGTGAGTACGAACCGCCGCCGAGGGATGCGGCTGGCTATCGCCGTGACAGCCGCCGCGCTGGTACTGGGCGTCGCCACGACGGCATTCCTCGCCGCCACCGGCGCATTCCGCACCACGGCACCCCCGTCCTGGAGGGTGCAGGGCGCGCGATGCGGTGCACCCGCGCTGGCGGGCCGCGTGGTGGATGTGACCATGGACGACATGGGACGCATGATGGGCGGTCCAAACGGACCCACCCCCATGGGCGACCGTCCCGGCCGGCACAGCATGGGCATGATGCGCCTGGTAGCCCACCCGACAACGGTTCCGGCCGGGAAGGTGACACTGCGGGTGGTCAACGCGGGCTCACTCACGCATGAGGTGATGGTGCTGCCGCTGCCGGCGGGCCAGACCGCAGGAGAACGCGCCGTCGACACCAACGGGCGAGTGTCCGAGACAGGCAGTGTCGCCGAAGCCTCGCGCACCTGCGGCGCGGGCACCGGGGACGGCATCGCGCCCCATGCGACAGGCTGGACCACGACGACGCTGGAGCCCGGCCGGTACGAGTTGGTGTGCAACTTCCCCGGCCACTACGCCGCCGGCATGTACACCGAGCTCGACGCCAGGCGGTAGCTGCAGCAGGTCCTGCGCCGCGACGGGCAGCCGGACGTGATCGGGCTGCAGGACGAGGCCCCTCCGAGTGGGGCTTGACCGCTGCTGCGCGCCGTCATCGCAATGGTCGCCGGTCGGGCGCGCCCGACCGGTGGAAGTACGCGCGGGCACGCCTCGCCCACGACATCGCCGCCCTTCCCCCCTCGGCCCGCCGGATCCACGGTCCCAAGCCCCCGCAGCCGGTCAGATCCCGGGCGCTGAAGGACCTGACATCACGAGTGTGCGAAGAGAGATCGAAAGGCAGTTCTTCACGGAACGCCTCGGGGCTTCTGAGAGCCGTCGGCAGGCCGATCCCAGCCCCTCATCCCCGCGACGGTAGCGGTACCGGAAGACGGCGTATGGGCCCACGCAGTGAGCGGCGGGCCGATGGTCCCCGGCCCGGGGACCATCGGCCCCTGCAAAACCCGCATGGACGGGCTTTGCATGAAACGACCGAAGGGTCTTCCGTCACCGCGTCGAGGAGGCGAGACGACATGAGCGCACCCGCCCCGGCCGAGAAGGGCCATCGGACGACGGACATGCCCCCTGCCGAGGCCACGGGCCACGGCATGCGAGCCCACGTCGGGGACGAGATCGTCGTTCGTGGAACCGCCCCCGGCGTCATCGCCCGAGAAGGCGAGGTCGTCGGCGTCCACCACCCGGACGGCAGCCCCCCGTACGACGTGCGCTGGGCGGACACCGACCGGGTGACGCTGTACTTCCCCGGGCCCGACGCGTACATCAAGCACCTCGCACCTACCCCGACACCCGATGGACACGGTTCATGACAGCGCGGCCAACCTGCAGGCGAACTGCGGGAGACGACAGTGGCACGCCCTCCGGGCCCAGGCCCTCACCCAGAACGCGGAAGCGAGAAATCGTCCGGTGAGGTCACCCGACTGTCTCGGTGGGATCGGGCCCCCGCTGCCCCCCTATCGTGCCGATTCGCCGGCCATCGGCATGCCCAGGACGCGCGAAGCGGCCGTGAGCGGTGAGGAACTGCCAGGCAGCAGGCACCAGGACCGGGGTGGCTGCCGCTGTCAGGCCGATCGCCCAGCCCGCTGGGCCGATCGGCCGACTGCCGAAAAAGAGGCTGAGGCCGGGGACGGCGACCACCAGAACGAGGACCGCAAGGGATCCGACGGCGGCAAGGGCGACCACCGGATCGCGGCCCGCGTCGGCGAGCGTCTGGAGGAGCTGGGAGGCGATGAGAGCGACCAGAGAGACGGTGTCGGCTCGAGCCCGCGTGCCGGTGGCCCGGGCGACGATCCAGGCGCTGCCCGCGGCGAGCGCGGTGAGGGACGCGCGCAGGCGGATGTGCCGTGTGAGGGCCGTGCCCAGGGAGGCCTCGGGGCCCTCGGCGAGCAGATGCTCGGCTCTGCCCGCGGGAGGTCGGGCTGCGATGGCCATGGCCGGAAGCATGTCCGTGAGGAGGTTGACGAGGAGCAGCTGACGTGCGTTGAGCGCGCTCCGTCCGGTGAGCAGGGTGCTCGCCAGGACGAAGGCGATCTCCCCGAGGTTGCCGCCGAGCAGGATTCCCAGCGCCTTGCGGACGGAGGACCACATGGCCCGGCCTTCCACGATGGCGTCGACGATGGTCTCGATGCGGTCGTCGGTGACCACCACGTCGGCCGCGGTGCGCGCCGCAGGAGTCGCCCGCGAGCCGATGGCGATTCCGACGTCGGCGAGTCGGATGGCCGGGGCGTCGTTGGCGCCGTCGCCGGTCACGGCCACGACCCGGCCAAGACGCTGGAACGCCTCGACGATGCGTACCTTGTGCGTGGGGGTGACGCGGGCGAAGACCGAGATCCCCGGCAACGCCTCGGCGAAGGCGGCATCGTCGAGGGCGTCCAGTTCCGTCCCGGTCATCATCCGCAGCCCCTGGTCCGGCTGCAGTTTTCCGGCGATCGCGGCGGCGGTGCTGGGGTGGTCTCCGGTGAGCATGACGATCCGCACTCCGGCCTGGGCCAGACGGCGGACACTTTCGGCGGCGGTGGGCCGGACTGGGTCCGCCAGCCCTAGCAGGCCCAGCAGGCACAGCTGTGCGACGTCCCCGTCGTCGAGGGCCGGTTGGCCGCCTTCGATGTGCTCCGGCCAGGTGCGTTCGGCGACCACCAGCACGCGCAGGCCCTGCCGTGCCATACGGTCGATGTGCTGGTCGATCGCGTCCCGTAGTCCCGGGGTGAACGGCGCGGTGGACTCGTTCCGCCGGACCTGTCGGCAGCGGGCCAGGACGACTTCGGGCGCCCCCTTGACCACCAGTCGTGTCTGTCCTTCGGACCGGCCCAGCACGGCGTGATATCCGCGCCCAGGTTCGAACGGCAGCTCTGCCAGCCGCTGCCAGCCGTCCGCCGCTTCCGGACTCGCCGGGACCGGGCCGGCGCCGGCACGCTCGGCCCCGGCCGCGATGGCACGGTCCGTGGGGTGAGTGAGCGTCGAAGCTGGGCCGGTCGGACCCGCGAGGGCCGCCGTGGCGACGACTCGACGCAGCCGCGGGCTGAGCGCGTCGAGCGGACGTCGTTCGAGGCCGTCGGACACCTGCTGAAGGCTGATCCTTCCTTCGGTGAGCGTGCCGGTCTTGTCGAAGCACAGCACGTCGGTGCGGCCCAGCGCCTCGATGGTGGGGGCGCTGCGCACCAGGGTGTTGCGGGTGGACAACCGACGGGCCGCGGCCAACTCCGCGACGGTGGCGACGAAGGGCAGCCCTTCGGGTACGGCAGCGACACACAGGCTGACCGCCGCACCCAGGGCTGTGCCGAGATGGCGTCCCCGGGCGAGATCGAAGAGGAACAGCGCGACGCCTGAAACGATGGACAGGGGCAGGAACCAGCGGCCCAGAGTGTTCAGGCGGTGTTCCACCCCGCTGTCCGGGCGCCTGCCCGCCGGGGCCGCCTGGGCGGCGCTGCCGGCCTCGGTGGCGGTGCCGGTGGCGACGACCACCGCGAGAGCCCCGCCGGCCGCCACCGTGGTGCCCTGGTACAGCATGGAACGCCGGTCCGCGACAGCTTGGGCCGCAGTCGGCGTGGGAGTCTTCAGAACGAGTTGGGATTCTCCGGTGAGGCTGGACTCGTCCACCTCCAGGGCCGTCGCTTCGAGTACACGGCAGTCGGCCGGAACCGTGTCACCGGCGCGCAGCTCGATGACATCACCGATCACCAAGTGGCCGGCAGGTGTCACGGTGGCGCCTGGCCGTCCCGCTCTGCGTAGCCGTACCCGGGCAGAGGTCGCCTCGACCAGCCGCTCGGCCGCGCGGTCCGCGCCCACATGCTGGGCTCCCCCCACAAGCGCGTCGACGGCGAGTACCCCGCCAATGAGCACCGCGTCCAGTACGGAGCCGAGTGCCGCCGAGATACCGCCGCCGATCGCGAGGATGGGCGTGAGCGGATTGGCCAATTCCTCCGCCACCCTGGCGCCCAGGCTGACGGCGCCGGTCGGCCGCTCGTGACCGTCGAACCGGCGGCGCCGTGCGGCCTCGGCATGGTCGAGCCCCCGGGGTGACGTGCCGAGCCGGGCGAGGACCTGACGCACCGTCATGGCATGCCAGGGCGTCCGCTCCACGGCAGCCGGGGCCGGACGGGTGCGCAGCGCCCACCCCGCCCAGGCACCGGCCCCGATCGCGGCGATGGCCGTGCCGTCGGTCACGAGGCTCGCACGCGCCCAGGCGTTGCGACGGGGAACGGCCAGCGCTGCCCCCGCGCCCGCAAGGGAGCCGATCGCTTCCATGCGGAGGCAGAGCCGGCTCAGACGGCGGGCCTCCGGCAGAGCGGTCAGCAGCAGATGCGCCACATCGGGGGGTGCGGCCACGTCGGCGTCCCACGGCACCCGGCGCATACTGCGGGTCACACCGATGCCAAGATCGGCCTGTACCAGGCCGCGGCGGGCGCGGGTGGTGACCACGGCGACGCCGTGGCCCTCGTCCTGCAGGGAACGGATCAGTGCGGATGTACGGGTGCCGCCGATGGGAACCGCCTCGTCCAGTCCGAAGCGGCGGTGCAGGCCCGTCGGGCCCCCCGCGAGCACCACTTGGCCGCATCCGCGTGCGGCCTGCACCAAGTGGTCAGCGAGCGGCTGCAATTGCGGCACCAGACCAGCGACCGCGACAGGTCGGCCCTCTCGGACGACGAACAGCACTTTCGCGCCCTGCTCGGCCCACTCCCGGGCTACGGCGGCTGTCTCCTCGGGCAGTGCCGCTTCCATGCGGGGGTGCTCGGCAAGGGATCGCAGCGCCCACCCGCCCCCTTCCCACGGCTGTGAGGGCCCGGTGTCGTCGATCAGCTCGTGGATCACGGCGTGGATCTCGTCCAGGTCCGGACCGGCCGGCTGGGTCCCGCCAGGCGTCTGCCCTGGTGTCTGTCTTGGGGGATGGGCGCTGACCGGCCCGTTGCCGTTCGTGCCCTGCACGTCCCCGGGCTGAACGTCGGGCGGCGTCAGCGGCACCACCGCGCCGACCGTCCACGTACCCGTGGCCAGCACACGAGTGTCGAGGACCACGGTGTCGATGCGATCAAGCCGACGCAGGGCCTCCGGTCGCAGTACGAGGGCCCCCCGGCTGGAGATGGCCCTCCCCACCGTGGCGGCGAAAACCTCGTGGCCGGACCAGGCGCCTTTGGGCGTACCCGCGATCATCACGGCCAGCGCCTGGTCATGGTTGCGGGTCCGGGCCCCCGTGAGGCCATAACCCGCCAGGGCTGCCGGCACGACCGCACGCGCGTACCGCCCAGTCGGCCCTGGGGACAACGTCCTCGGCCGCTCATGGGCCGGAGCGGCATCGTGGCGGTACGCCCCGTCGAGCCCGCCCATCCGCAGCGCCCAGTCTTGCCAGGCTCGGTGCCGGGCCTCGGCCTCCGCGTACCGGGCAGTGGCCAGGAGACCGGACACGACAGGGCCGAGCGGGCGGAACGTCAGCGTCGTGGTGATCAGATTCGCGGTCGCCCAGCAGGTTTCGGCGGCCGCCGCACCGAGCTTGCGGCGGGCGGCATCGCGGAGCCACGGAGTGGCCTCCGCGAGCTGGAGCAGGGCCGGTAAGGCCGGTGGCAGACCGGGGATCCGGGCGATCCGACCCATCACCGCCACACCGAACGCCACGAGGCTGCCGGCGACCTGCATCGCGGCACCGACCTGGGTCTCGACGCCGCCGGGGAATCCGACAGGGCGCGCGATCCGAACAGCGTCAGCGCCACCCCTTCCCACACCCCCCGCGCGGGCCGTCTCCGAGGCGGCGGCCTCGGCTTCCGCAACAAGACGTACGAGGGAGTCCAGGTCAATTCCGATGGGTTCGCAGCCGACGAACACGCACCCGAGGGTCCCGTTCACCTCCGCCCGGCCCACTCCGGGTACATCAGCCAGGCGAGCCTCCAGCTCGCGCGCAACTTGAGTCGTCCCCCGTCGTCCCACGTGTCGGACCTCGATCTGCACACCGCCGGAAACCTGCCAGGTGCGACGCTCCCACGGCGTCAGCAGCCGCCCGAGCGTCGAGAGCACTGCGGGCACAGCGGTGACCGCCCCCGCGGCACTCCGGACCGTTCCGGAAAGCAGTGCTGGGATCACACGGCCTCCACCATCGGTGGTTTCCCCTTCCCACAAGTATGTGGCCGTCCCACCAGCCCCGTCCTGGGCAAGCCCAGGTGGCTGTGCGCCATCGGTATGCCGGTACACCCTCTTCCAGCACAACGGACTCGCCGCGGGACAGCTGGGCGGATGCACTGTCGAGCAAGGCCGCATAGAGCCTGGCGGTCCACTCGGCGTCGGCTCCCTGGGTCCTCACAGCGGTGCGGCGTTCGGTCGCGACCATGGTCGGGGCCGTGGTCAGGGTGACCACAGCCCCGACCATGGCACACCTGGTCGGTAGTGCACCCCGCCGGGGACGAAATCGTTCGGCGATGACGCAGAGTGCCTGCGGGGCTCCGTACATGTGTGGACTGGCCGAGTTGCTACGTGCCCACGCCGCTTCCGCTCCCTGACTGCATGTCAGAGGGTGATCGTTTATTGCCTGGCTCAACACCTCCGGAATTGCCTGGCTCAACACCTCAGTGGCAGTTGCCGAAAGCGGTTCGTCCGGCAGTTTTCGACCTGGCCCCTCGCCACGTCGGCTAGCCAGGCTTCCGGGCCAGCCCGGCGGCGATGAGACGCTCCCAGACGGTGAGCTCCCGTTCGCCACTGTTGTGCCACGGGCTGTCACCCACGTCAGGACGCCACAGGGGCGCGGGGACGATCCCGGGGTCGAGGATCTCCAGGCCGTCCAGCAGGGATTCGATCTCCTCGTCGGTGCGCCACCGGCCCCGCCCGAAAGTCTGCTGGAGGACTCCCTCGGCCTCCGCTGTCTCCGGGTTGTTGCCGGAACGGAAGTGACTGACAAAAAAGTAGCTCCCGGCGGGCACGTGGTCGCGCCAGTAGCGGACGATTCCAGCTGGGTCTTCCTCGTCGTTGACGTGGTGGAGGATGGCGCTGAACATGACGGCGACGGGGCGATCGAAGTCGATCAGTTCCAGGGTGTCCGGGTGGGTACGGACGTCTTCGGGCTTGCGTACATCGGCCGCAACGACCCGAGTCCGGTCGTTCTCCTCCAACAGCGCACGGCCGTGAACCAGCACCTGGGGGTCGATGTCGACGTACACGACCCGAGACTCCGGAGCGTGACGTTGCGCGACCTGGTGGACGTTGTCGGCGGTCGGAAGACCACTGCCCAAATCGATGAACTGCCGCACGTCGGTGGTCGTCGCGATCTCCCCGACCGCCCGGGTCAGGGCCGCCCGGTTGGCGAAGGCGATTGCCACCGAACCAGGAAGGTCACGTTTGAATACGTCGCCGATCTCCCGGTCCACTGCGTAGTTGTCCTTGCCGCCGAGCAGGTAGTCGTAGACGCGGGCGATACTCGGCTTGGTGGCGTCGATAGAGGAGCCTTCATCCGTCATGGCGACCATCCTTCCCCGCCAGGTCGCCTGCTGACCATCACTTGGAATCCTTGAGCGAACACATCTCGAGGTCGCATCAGGTCCGGGGCCACCGCCCAGTGATGGTGTGCTTCGAGCGCTCCACCATCGACGTTCGGCTGCGGCAGGAGGCCGCCGACGCCGAACTGATCGGCTTTGCGGGTGCCGACACCTCTTCCGCCCAGGTCACAGCCTTGATTGGTGATCTCCCACAGAGCTGCCCGCCGCCCCGCCGTGGGCGCACCGGAGCCTTCGCACCGGCGGCCGGCCCGTGCGAAGGCTCCGAAGACAAAG
>NZ_JAYWVC010000284.1:0-8401 GCF_036281785.1 Streptomyces chiangmaiensis
GAGGCCGAACTGCAGCGGAAGGAGGCGGCCGACGCATGAGCCTGTTCCCCACCGGTGCGCTACGGCACTCCGGCAACCTGTTCGCGATGGCCCTGGACGTCGTCCGGACCCTGCCCCGACGGCCTTTCCAGGCAAGGGAATTCATCCAGCAGGCCTGGTTCGTCGCGAGCGTCACGATCCTGCCGACGGCTCTGGTCTCGATCCCCTTCGGGGCGGTCATCGCGCTGCAGATCGGCAGCCTGACCCGACAGTTGGGCGCGCAGTCCTTCTCCGGTGCCGCGTCCGTGCTCGCCGTGCTGCGGGAGGCCTCGCCGATCGTCACCGCGCTGCTGATCGCGGGCGCGGGCGGCACGGCGATCTGCGCAGACCTCGGGGCGCGCAAGATCCGGGACGAGATCGACGCGATGCAGGTGCTCGGCATCGACCCGATCCACCGGCTCGTCGTACCGCGAGTGCTGGCGTCGATGGTCGTGGCCGTGCTGCTCAACGGCCTCGTCTCGGTGGTCGGTGTCGCGGGCGGCTACTTCTTCAACGTCGTCCTCCAACACGGCACGCCCGGCGCCTACCTGGCGTCCTTCACCACCCTCGCCCAACTGTCCGACCTGTGGGCGGCGGAGATCAAGGCGCTGGTGTTCGGGGCCATCGCGGCGATCGTCGCCTCGTACAAGGGGCTGACGGCGCAGGGCGGTCCGAAGGGCGTGGGCGATGCCGTCAACCAGTCCGTGGTGATCACCTTCATGTTGCTGTTCGTGACCAACTTCGTGATGACTGCCGTGTACTTCCAGGTCGTCCCGCAGAGGGGTTAGCCGATGAGACCGCAAAAACTCCTCGATCGCCCCTTGCGCTCGCTCGAAGAGCTGGGTGCCCAACTGTCCTTCTACGGACGCTCCTTGGCTTGGACGGGCCGCACCCTGCGCCGCTACAAGAAGGAGATCCTGCGGCTGCTCGCCGAGGTGAGCTTCGGGCGCGGCGCGCTCGCCGTCGTCGGCGGCACGGTCGGCGTGATCGCGTTCCTGTCCTTCTTCACCGGCACCGAGGTCGGCCTCCAGGGCTACGCGGCCCTCAACCAGCTCGGCACCTCCAACTTCGTGGCGTTCCTGTCGGCGTACTTCAACACCCGGGAGATCGCCCCGCTGGTGGCCGGACTCGCCCTGTCCGCGACGGTCGGCGCCGGGTTCACCGCACAGCTCGGTGCGATGCGGATCAGCGAGGAGACAGACGCGCTGGAGGTGATGGGCGTCCCGTCGCTGCCGTTCCTGGTGACGACGCGGATGATCGCCGGCTTCGTCGCGGTGATCCCGCTGTACGTGATCGGGCTGCTGTCCTCGTACCTGGCCGCCCGCACCATCACCACCGACTACTACGGACAGTCGACCGGCACGTACGACCACTACTTCCACCAGTACCTGCCGCCCGTCGACGTGTTCTGGTCCTTCGGCAAGGTGATCGTCTTCGCGCTGCTGATCATCCTGGTGCACTGCTACTACGGCTACCACGCGAGCGGCGGCCCGGCCGGTGTCGGCGTGGCGGTGGGCCGGGCGGTGCGGACCTCGATCGTCGCCATCAACGTCCTGGACTTCTTCCTGAGCCTCGCGATCTGGGGCGCCAACACGACCGTACGGATCGCGGGGTGAGGCCGATGAGAGCACTGAGACTCAGGTTGTACGGTGTCGCGTTCATCGCCGTGCTCGCGCTGCTGCTGTCGCTCGCCGTGGCCGTCTACGAGCAGGCGTTCACGCCGGTCGTGCGCATCACGCTGCAGGCCGACACGCTCGGTAACCAGCTCGAGCCGCGCGCCGACGTCAAGCTGCGCGGGCTGCTGGTCGGCGAGGTCCGGGCGGTGCACGCGGACGGGACGAAGGCCACGCTCGACATCGCGCTCAAGCCGGAGTACGTCGTGTACATCCCCTCGGACGTGCACGCGCGGCTGCTGCCCAAGACACTCTTCGGCGAGAAGTACGTCGATCTCGTGCCGCCCGCCAGGTCGGCGGCCCGGCCCATCCGCGCCGGGGACGTCATCACGCAGGACCGCACCACGGTCGGCATCGAGGTACAGCAGCTGATGAACGACCTGCTGCCGCTGCTGCGCACGGTCCGGCCGGGTGAACTCAACGCCACGCTCTCAGCGTTCGCCACCGCGCTGGAGGGCCGCGGCGACCGGATCGGCGACAACCTCACCCAGGTCGAGGACTATCTGCGCCGCCTCAACCCGCACATGCCCTCCCTCAAGGAGGACATCACGCGGTTCGCGGACGTCGCCGAGGTGTACGGCGACGCCGCGCCCGACCTGATGCGGATCCTGCGCAACACGATCACCACCAGCCGAACGATCGTCGAGAAGAGGGACCAGTTGGCCTCGGCTCTGCGCGCGACCGCCTCCGTGGCGGGCACGGCGAACGACTTCCTGTCCGAGAACGGCGACCGGCTGATCACCCTGGGCCGGGTCTCCCGCCCCACGCTGGAGCTGTTCGCCCGCTACTCCCCCGAGTACCCGTGCCTGTTCCAGGGCCTGGTCCGGCAGGAGAAGGCGTCGGAGGACGCGTTCCGGGGCGGCGAGATGCGGATCACCCTCGAGGTCGTCCGGCCGCAGGGGGCGTACCGGCCCGGTGAGGAGCCGGTGTACGGCGAGCGGTCCGGCCCGAACTGCCGCGGCCTGCCGCAACCGCAGGTGCCCGGGCCGAAGCCCCATCTCAACGACGGTACGTCGGCCGGAGGTTCCGGAGGCGCACTCCCCGGAGGTGTCGATGTGTCCGCCACCCGGGCCGAGCAGCGGGCCGTCGGCTCGCTCGTGGCCCCCGTCATGGGCGTGCCCGCGGACCAGGTGCCGCCCGTGGCGACCCTGCTGTTCGGACCGCTCGCGCGCGGAACGGCGGTGAGTGTCGCATGAGCAGGTCAGAAGCCCGGCAGACCGCCGCCCCGCTGGTCAAGTTCAGCCTCTTTGCCCTGGTCACGATCGCGGCGACGGCGCTGCTCGCCGCCACCATCGTCAACGTCTCCTTTACCCCCAAGGACACCTATCACGCGGTGTTCACCGACGTCACCGGGCTGGAGACCGGCGACGACATCCGGGTGGCCGGAGTGCGGGTAGGAAAGGTCGAGGGCATCCGGATCAAGGACCGGACCCTGGCGGAGGTCACGTTCACCGTCAGCGCGGACCGGCCGCTGCTCGCCGGGACCCACGCGGTCGTCCGCTACCGCAACCTGGTCGGGCAGCGGTACATCGCGCTCACCGAGGGCACAGGCGACGTCACTGCCCGGCTGCGGCCGGGCGGCACCATCCCGCTGTCCCGGACCCAGCCGGCGCTGGACCTCAACGCCCTGCTGAACGGCTTCAAGCCGCTGTTCGCCGCGCTCAGCCCGAGCGACGTCAACCAGCTCGCCACCGAGATCGTCCAGACCCTCCAGGGCGAGGGCGGCACGGTGAACAGCCTGCTCGCGCACACGGCCTCGCTCACCAGCACCCTCGCCGACCGCGACAAGCTGATCGGATCGGTGATCGACAACCTCAACACCGTCCTGGAGACGCTCGACAAGCGCGGCTCCCGCTTCTCCGGGCTGCTCACGCAGCTGCGCCGGGTGGTCTCGGGACTGTCCGCCGACCGCAAGCCCATCGGGGAGTCGCTGGTGAGCATCGGCGACCTCACGGACGTCACGTCGGGGCTGTTGAAGGACGCGCGTCCACCGCTGAAGGACGACATCGCCGGGCTCGGCGATCTCACCGAAACGCTGAACAAGAACGAGAACACCGTGGAGGGCGTCCTGAAGCGGCTGCCGAACAAGCTCGAGAAGCTGACGGGGACCGCCTCGTACGGCTCGTGGTTCAACTTCTACCTCTGCGACTTCGACGGCCGGATCGTGCTGCCGAAGACCAAGCAGGTGATCACTCCGGAGCTGCACGTGGCGCGGGCGAGGTGTGGCGGATGAGCATGCGCATCAGGCGGCGCACTGTCCGCCGCCCCGAGCCGCTGGTGAGGGTCCGGGTCCTGCCGCCCAAGCTGCCGAAACTTCCCAGGCTGCTACCGAAGCGCAAACCCCGCCCCGAACCCCTCGTGAAGGTACGCGTCCTGCCGCCCGAGCTGCCCAGGATCCGGCTCAAGCGCCCACGCCTGAAGCCCTTCCGCGTGGGGGCACCTCCCGCGCCTTTCGGGCAGTGGGGGAGCAACCCGGTCGTCGCCGGCGCCGTCGGCCTCACCGTCCTCGCGCTGCTCACCGTTGCCGCCTTCAACGCCGACAGCCTGCCGCTGATCGGCGGCGGCGACACCTACAGCGCGGCCTTCTCCGAGGCCGGCGGGCTCAAGCCGGGCGACGAGGTACGGATCGCCGGGGTCAAGGTCGGCAAGGTCGAGGGCGTCGACCTGGACGGCGACCACGTCAAGGTGACCTTCAAAGTGAAGGGCCACCCGGCGTTCGGTCCCGACACGGGTGCGTCGATCCGTGTCAAGACGATCCTCGGCGCGAAGTACCTGGCCCTGTACCCGAAGGGGCCCGGCAGGTTGAAGCCGGGCGGCGAGATCCCGCTCCGGCGGACCGTGTCGTCGTACGACGTCGTCCAGGCCTTCAGCGACCTGACGACCACCACCGAGGAGGTCGACACGGACCGGCTCGCGAAGGCACTGGACACGATCTCTGTCACCTTCCAGGACTCCCCCGAGGAGGTGCGGGCGTCGATCAAGGGGCTGTCGCGGATCTCCCGGACCGTCGCCGCCCGTGACAAGGCGCTGCGCGGGCTCCTCGACCATGCCAACGGAGTCACCGAGGTGCTGGCCGGTCACACGAAGGACTTCTCCGCGCTGGTGAAGGACGGTGACGCCCTGTTCAAGGAGATCGACAAGCGCCGCGCGGCGATCCACAAGCTGCTCAAGAGCTCCGCGCTGCTGGGCATCGAGCTGTCCGGCCTGGTCGACGACAACAGCAAGGAGATCGGGCCCGCACTGAAGAACCTCAACACCTTCGTGACGATGCTCGAACGCAACCAGGCGAGCCTCGATCGCAGCGTCCGGCTGCTCGCCCCCTACGTACGGCTCTTCACCAACACCCTCGGCAACGGCCGCTGGTTCGACTCCTACGTCCAGAACCTGGTCGCCGCCCCGGTCACGCCACGGACGGGAGGCACCCGATGACCCGCAGACTCCTGGCCCTGTTCACCGCGCTCGCGATCGTCGTCGGCCTCGCCGTCGTCCTCTGGCCGGGCCCCGGCCCCGTCCGCGTCACGACGTACTTCCCGCGCACCGTCGGCATCTACCCCGGCTCCGACGTCCGCGTCCTCGGCGTCCGCATCGGCGAGGTCAGGAAGATCACGCCGGAGGGCGACCGGGTACGGGTGGACCTGGAATACGACCGGGGCCGCAAGGTCCCCGCCGACGCACAGGCCGCTATCGTCAACTCCTCGGTGGTCAGCGACCGTTACGTGCAGCTGCTGCCGGTGTACCGCAAGGGCGCGGTGCTGCGGGACGGAGACGTCATCCCCGAGTCCCGTACGGCCGTCCCCGTCGAGCTGGACCGGATCTTCGACAGCCTGCACACCACCGCCGAGGCGCTCGGCCCGAACGGTGCCAACAAGAAGGGCTCGCTGTCCCGGCTGCTCGGGGTGAGCGCGGACAACCTCCAGGGGCAGGGCGAGAACCTCAATCAGACGGTGGAGGACCTGTCCCAGGCGGTCACCACGCTGTCCGACGGGCGCGGCGACCTGTTCGGGACCGTGCGGAACCTTCAGGTGTTCACGGCCGCGCTGGCGGCGGACGACACAAGCGTGCGGTCGTTCAACACCGACCTCGCCGACGTGGCCGGGCAGCTCGCCGAGGAGCGCAAAGATCTCGCGGCCGCGCTGAAGTACCTGGCCGCCGCACTCGGCGACGTGTCCGGCTTCGTGAAGGGCAACAAGAAGGCGCTGACCTCGGACGTGAAGGGCCTGGCCAAGGTCACCAAGGTCCTCGTCACCCAACAGGACGCTCTGGAGGAGCTGTTGACCGTCGCCCCAACGGGCCTGTCGAACCTGCAGAACGCCTACAACCTCGCCGCCGGCACCCTCGACACCCGCAACAACGCGCCAGCCCCGCAGGATGCGTCATCCCTTCTCTGCTCGATCCTGAAGACGACCGGCGACGACCACGACAACTGTGCCGGGCTGAAGAAGCTCTTCGACTCCCTGCCCAAGGTTCCTTCGGCCCCGGTGTCGACGGGCACGGTCGACAAGACCCTCGGCGGAATTCTGGGGGCACCGGCATGAGTGTGCAGCGCAAGGGGCTGGTGGCCACCTGGACGGCGGTCGGCTCGCTGCTGCTGACCGGCTGCGAGTTCAACGGCTGGTACGACGTCCCGCTCCCCGGCGGCGCCGCCTCGGACGGTCACGCCTACCACGTCACCGTCGAGTTCCGGGACGTCCTCGACCTGGTGCCGCAGTCGGCGGTCAAGGTCAACAACGTCACCGCGGGCACGGTCGAGAAGGTGGAACTGGACGGCTGGCACGCCCGCGTGCGGCTCAGGATCGCCGACTCGGTGAAGCTGCCCGGCAACGCGGTCGCCGATCTGAGGCAGACCAGCATGCTCGGCGAGAAATACGTCGCCCTGTCAGCGCCGGCCGGCACGCGGCCCGTCGGACGGCTCCGCGACGGCGACCGCATCCCGCTGTCCCGCAGCGGCCGCAACCCGGAGGTCGAGGAGGTGCTGTCGGCCCTGTCCGCGCTGCTCAACGGCGGCGGGGTAGCCCAGCTGAAGACGATCACCGTCGAGTTGAACAAGGCCCTCAGCGGCCGCGAGGACCAGGTCAGGTCCCTGCTGAAGCAGCTCGACACGTTCCTCGGCGGCCTCGACGACCAGCGGGCGGAGATCGTGCGCGCGTTGAAGGGCATCGACCGGCTCGCAAAGCGGCTGAAGAAGGAGAAGAAGACGATCGCCCTGGCCGTCGACACCATGCCGCCCGCCCTGAAGGCCCTCGCTGACCAGCGCAAGGACCTGACGAAGATGCTCACCGCCCTGTCCACGCTCGGCAAGACCGGCACCAAGGTGGTGAACGCCTCCCACGACGACACCGTCGCCAACCTGAAGAAGCTCCAGCCCCTCCTGCAGGAGCTGAACAAGGCGAGCGACGACCTGCCCAACTCCCTTGAAATCCTTACCACTTACCCGTTCCCGCGCAACGCGACGGACGCCGTCAAGGGCGACTACGTCAACCTGAAGATCACCGCCGACCTCAACCTGGCGGACCTCTACGGCAACGTCACCGGCAAGCCTGGCAAGGGCGGGAAGACCCCGGCCCCCGGGACACCGCATCTTCCCGGCGTCCCCACTCCCACCCCTCTCCCGTCCACCCCGTCCCTGCCGGGCATCCCGTCCGTGCCCTCCGTGCCCGCCGTGCCCTCGACGCCCTCCGACGACAGCACCCTGCTGTGCCCGCCGGTGTGCACCGCTGCCTACGGCACCGAGGGCGGCTCGCGTCGCCTCCCGCCGGGGGTCGATCCCGGCCTCGCCGAGCTGATGCTGAAGGGGATACTGCCGTGATCACACGTACGGTCAGGGCCCAGCTGCTCGCCTTCGCGACCGTCACCGCCCTCGGGGTGTCGTACGTCGGCGCCCGGTACACGGGCCTGGTGGACGACGTCCTGCACCGCGGGTACACCGTACGCGCCGACTTCGCCGAGTCCGGGGGCGTCTTCCCCGGCGCCGAGGTCACCTACCGGGGCGTGCCGGTGGGCCGCGTCGGCGATCTGCAGCTGACCGGGTCCGGGGTCTCGGTGGCGCTGAAGATCGAGGACGGCGCCGCGAGGATCCCGGCCGACACGCTCGCGGTGATCGCCGACCGTTCGGCGGTGGGCGAGCAGTACGTCGACCTCCAGCCACGGCGGTCGGGCGGGCCGTACCTCATGGACGGCAGCCCGATCCCGCGCAGCCGCACCCGGACCCCGCTGCCGGTCACCGAGCTGGTCCTCAGCCTAGACCGGCTGGTCAACTCGGTCGGCAAGGACGATCTGCGGGTCACCGTCGACGAGCTGGGCAAGGCGTTCGCCGGCACCGGACCGAACCTGAGCCGGCTGGTGGACTCCGGCGACGCGCTGGTGGAGTCGGCATCCGAGTCGCTCCCCCAGACGGTCTCGCTGATCGAGGACTCGCGGAAGGTGCTCAAGACACAGGCCGACCAGGGCTCGTCCATCAAGTCGTTCTCCCGCGATCTCGCCACGCTCACCGAGCAGTTGAAGTCGAGCGACGGCGATCTGCGCCGGCTGATCGGCACCACTGTGCCCGCCGCGCAGGAGGTCGACTCCCTGCTGAAGTCCGCGCGGCCGCACGTGCCGGTCCTGCTGGCCAACCTCATCAGCGGCGGCCAGATCACCGTGGCCCGGCTGCCCGGCGTCGAACAGGCCCTGGTCACGCTCCCGCTCAATGTCGCGGGCAGCTACACGGTCAT
>NZ_JAYWVC010000285.1:0-8087 GCF_036281785.1 Streptomyces chiangmaiensis
GGAGATCGCCGCGCTCGAGCAGCTCGAGTACGAGGGTGCTGGTAGCAAGGCCGTCTCCGGTGGCAAGGAGGCCGGCAAGTGAAGATCCAGGGCAAGATGTTCATCTGGCTGGCCGTCTTCATCCTGATCATGGCCATCGTCTATGGCCTGTGGTCGAAGGAGCCGGCCGGTACCACCGCGCTCTTCCTGGCCTTCGGCCTGAGCATCATGATCGGCTACTACCTGGCCTTCACGGCCCGGCGGGTCGACACGGGCGCCCAGGACAACAAGGAGGCCGACGTCGCGGACGACGCCGGTGAGGTCGGCTTCTTCAGCCCGCACAGCTGGCAGCCGCTCGCCCTCGGTGTCGGTGGCGCGCTCGCCTTCCTGGCCGTCGCGATCGGCTGGTGGCTGCTGTTCTTCTCGGCCCCGCTGATCCTGGTGGGCCTGTGGGGCTGGGTCTTCGAGTACTACCGCGGCGAGAACCGCACCCAGTAACACGCGCACGGTGCAAGGGAGCCCGACACTCCGTCAGGAGTGCCGGGCTCCCCCTTTTGCCGCCTGATTCGTCCCCCGCACGGCTCTCTCCGCGCGCCGCGGCCGACAGACGTCCCTAGCGTGAGGCCATGAGCCACACAGTGTTCCACCGGGGCGACGCCGGACCCGACAGGCGCCTGCCGGCGCGCCCGCGACACCGCACCGTCGTCAGTTGCACGCTGCTCGCGATAGCCCTCGGCGCGGGGCTCGCCGGCTGCGGGTACGACGGCAATCCGCTCTCCGCCAACCCGTATGACGCGGCGGACGAGATCGCCTACAACGCCCCCGCCGACTCCGACAAGAAGGTCGACCCCGACAAGCCCCTGGAGATCACCGCTTCGGATGACGACGGGCGCATCACGGACGTGACGGCCACCGACTCCCGCGGGCGCTACGTCGCCGGTGAACTCGCCGCAGACGGCAGCCGCTGGCACAGCACTTCACCACTGGCCGCGGGGACCCACTACACGGTCCGGGTGAGCACCGAGGACGACGACGGTGCACCCGGCCGCAAGGTCATCGAGTTCGACACCAGTACCCCAAAGAGCAAGACGCTGAACGTCACCTTCGGCCCCAGGGCCGGAAGCTACGGCGTCGGCCAGCCCGTCACCGCCGAACTCAGCGAGCCCGTCAAGGACAAGGCGTCCCGGGCCGTCGTCGAGGGGGCCCTCAAGGTCGACTCCGTGCCCGCCGTCCGGGGTTCCTGGTACTGGGTGGACGACAAGACGCTGCACTACCGTCCCGAGAACTACTGGCCCGTCCACGCCACGATCACCGCCCACAGCAACCTCGCGGGGATGAAGGTGGCCGAACGGCTGTGGGGCGGTGAGGCGAAGTCCGTGAAGATCACCACAGGCGATCGCATAGTCGCCCTCACGGACGCCGCCACGCACCAGATGACGGTCTACAAGAACGACGCGGTCGTCAGGCGGATACCCATCACCACGGGCAAGCCCGGCTACGAGACCCGAAACGGCGTCAAGGTCGTGCTGGGCAAGCAGTACGTCGTACGCATGCGCGGTACCTCGATCGGCATCTCGCAGAACTCGAGCGACTCCTACGACCTGATGGTCTACTGGGCCGCCCAGGTGACCTACAGCGGCGAGTATGTGCACGCGGCGCCCTGGTCCGTCGGACAACAGGGGTACGCCAACGTGAGCCACGGCTGCACCGGCATGAGCAACGGGTCCGCCCAGTGGTTCTACGACACCGTACGGCAGGGCGACATCGTCAAGGTCGTCAACTCCTACGGCAAGGAGATGGAGCCGTTCGGCAACGGCTTCGGCGACTGGAACCTCGACTGGGCGAAGTGGAGCAAGGGCAGCGCCCTGGTCGCCGCCAACTCCAACGGCACGAACCGGGCACGACTGCGCCCGGAGTCGGTCTGAGACGGGTCCCCCGCGCCCCGTCAGGGGCGCGGGACGATGACGTCGTGCGGCCCCGCCGCGCGGGTGCGACGGACCACGAGGGAACGGCGGCCGCCGAGACACCCTCAGGCGCTCAGGAGGGCCTTGCGCCGCAACAGAGCGGCCAGGGCGGAGGCGAACTCCACCGGCTCCACCGGAAGCGCCACCGCCGCATCAGCCCGGCTCCACGTCGCCAGCCACGCGTCCTGCGGCCGCGCGATCAGCACCAGCACCGGCGGGCAGTTGAAGATCTCGTCCTTGATCTGCCGGCAGACGCCCATCCCGCCCATCGGCACGGCCTCGCCGTCCAGGACGCACACGTCGATGCCGCCCCGGTCCAGCTCCTTGAGGACGGCGCCCGGTGTCGCGCACTCCACGAACTCGACCGCGGGGACGTCCGGGGCGGGCCTGCGCCCGGACGCGAGCCGCACTTGTTCGCGGGTGGTGGAGTCGTCGCTGTAGACCAGGACCGTGGCGGTCGGCTGCATGCTTCCTCCGGTACGCAGTGGTGTCCGTCGCCGTGCGGGACGGATCGTTGGGGCGGATGTTACTCCCTTGAACACGTGGTCAACAGCGGTTCGGACGGGGCTTCGATGGGCCATCCGGGCAGTACACACGCCATGGACACTCCGAACGGCACCCCCCGGAGTGAGGGCGGGATAAGCGACCGACATAATGTCGATCGTGGCGACAGCAACGACAGTAGAAACCGGGCACGCGCACCCGTCGGTCAACCGGCCGAACCTCACCAGCGTCGGAACCATCATCTGGCTGAGTTCCGAGCTGATGTTCTTCGCGGCCCTCTTCGCGATGTACTTCACCCTGCGATCGGTGACCGGGCCGACTCACTGGAAGGAGATGGCGAGCCATCTCAACTTCCCGTTCTCGGCGACCAACACCACGATCCTGGTGCTCTCCTCCCTCACCTGCCAGCTCGGTGTGTTCGCTGCCGAGCGCGGTGACGTGAAGAAGCTCCGGGGCTGGTTCATCCTCACCTTCATCATGGGTTCGATCTTTGTCGGCGGGCAGATCTTCGAGTACACCGAGCTGGTCAAGAAGGACGGCCTCTCGCTCTCCTCGGACCCGTACGGCTCGGTGTTCTACCTGACCACCGGGTTCCACGGCCTGCACGTGACGGGTGGTCTCATCGCCTTCCTTCTGGTCCTCGGCCGCACCTACGCGGCGCGGAGGTTCACCCATGAACAGGCGACCGCCGCCATCGTCGTGTCCTACTACTGGCACTTCGTCGATGTCGTCTGGATCGGCCTCTTCGCCACGATCTACATGATCAAGTAGTCGGCCGTCGGCCGCGGCGGACGGTCACCCGATCGGGGAGAACCGAACGCCCGCGACGATCCGATCCATTTCCAGAAGCATCGACGCAGAAGATCCTGACACCGGGGTAATCCGTGAAAAAGCTCTCCGTACGACGACGCCATCCGATGGCGGCGCTCGTCGTCCTACTCATCGCGCTGACGGTCTCCGGGGGGCTGTACGCCGCGTTCGCGCCCGCCGACAAGGCGCAGGCCGATGACACCGCCCAGTCCCTCGCCATCGAGGAGGGCAAGAAGCTCTACCGGGTGGGCTGTGCCAGCTGCCACGGCACCGGCGGTCAGGGCTCCTCCGACGGCCCGAGTCTGGTGGGTGTGGGGGCGGCGGCCGTCGACTTCCAGGTCGGCACCGGCCGTATGCCCGCCGCCACCTCGCAGGGCCCCCAGGTGCCGAAGAAGAAGAACTTCTACTCGCAGGCCCAGATCGACCAGCTCGCGGCGTACATCTCCTCCCTCGGTGCCGGTCCGGCCGTGCCGACGAAGAACGACTACAGCCCCGAGGGTGCCGACATCGCCAAGGGCGGCGAGCTCTTCCGCACCAACTGCGCACAGTGCCACAACTTCACAGGTAAGGGTGGTGCGCTGACGCACGGCAAGTTCGCGCCGAGCCTCGATGGCGTCGCCCCGAAGCACATCTACGAGGCCATGCAGACCGGCCCGCAGAACATGCCGTCCTTCCCCGACACCACGCTGTCGCAGCAGAACAAGAAGGACATCATCGCCTACCTCAACGCGGTCAACGGCGACCGGACCGAGAACCCCGGCGGCCTCGAGCTGGGCGGCCTCGGACCGGTCTCCGAGGGCCTGTTCGCCTGGATCTTCGGCCTGGGCGCACTGATCGTGCTTGCCGTCTGGGTCGCCGCTCGGACCGCAAAGGCCAAGAAGTCATGAGTAGCCACGACATTCCAGAAGAGAACCTGCCCGCTGAGCAGGACACCGCACACCGTGCCGTGACGGTCGCGGACGAGGTGAGCCCGTTCGCCGACCCGGGGCTGCCGCCCCACGAGCACCGCATCCAGGACATCGACGAGCGGGCCGCCAAGCGTTCCGAGCGCACGGTCGCCCTGCTGTTCACCGTGTCGATGCTGGCCACCGTCGGCTTCATCGCCGCGTACGTCACGATCCCGACGGACAAGTCGATCTTCGTCTTCCCGATCGGGCACATCAGCGCGATGAACTTCGCGCTGGGCCTGACGCTGGGCGTGGCGCTGTTCGCGATCGGCGCGGGCGCGGTCCACTGGGCCCGCACCCTGATGTCCGACATGGAGATCGTCGACGAGCGTCACCCGGCCGAGGCCTCGCCCGAGGTGAAGGCGAAGGTCATCGGCGACTTCCAGCAGGGCGCCAAGGAGTCCCAGTTCGGCCGCCGCAAGCTGATCCGTAACACCATGTTCGGCGCGCTGGCCCTGTTCCCGCTCTCCGGCGTCGTGCTGCTGCGCGACCTGGGCCCGCTGCCCGGCACCAAGCTGCGCCACACGCTCTGGTCCAAGGGCAAGCTCCTCGTCAACATGAACACGAACGAGCCGCTGCGTCCCTCGGACGTCGCGGTCGGTTCGCTCACCTTCGCCAAGCCCGAGGGCCTGGAGGAGACCAACGAGGACTTCCAGCTCGAGATCGCCAAGGCCGCTTTGATGATCGTCCGGCTGCAGCCGGAGAACATCAAGGACAAGCAGGAGCTCGAGTGGTCCCACCAGGGCATCGTGGCGTTCTCCAAGATCTGCACCCACGTCGGTTGCCCGATCTCCCTGTACGAGCAGCAGACGCACCACGTCCTCTGCCCGTGCCACCAGTCCACCTTCGACCTCTCCGACGGTGCCCGGGTCGTCTTCGGCCCGGCCGGTCACGCCTTGCCGCAGCTGCGCATCGGTGTGAACGCGGACGGTTATCTCGAGGCGCTCGGCGACTTCGAGGAGCCCGTCGGCCCTGCATTCTGGGAGCGCGGATGAGTACCACATCGACCAACACGAACCCTGCCGCAGACGGGGCGGGCGGCTCGCGCGGACAGGCGCCGGCCGGCGAGCGCGTCGCGGACTGGGCGGACGCCCGCCTGGGGATCTACTCCCTGGCCAAGTCCAACATGCGCAAGATCTTCCCCGACCACTGGTCGTTCATGTTGGGCGAGGTCTGCCTCTACAGCTTCCTGATCATCATCCTCACGGGTGTGTATCTGACGCTGTTCTTCCACCCGTCGATGAACGAGGTGGTGTACCACGGCAGTTACGTCCCGCTGCAGGGCCAGCTGATGAGCGAGGCGTTCAACTCGACGATGCACATCAGCTTCGACGTCCGCGGCGGTCTGCTGATCCGGCAGATCCACCACTGGGCGGCGCTGGTCTTCCTCGCCGGCATGTTCGTGCACATGATGCGCGTGTTCTTCACGGGCGCCTTCCGCAAGCCGCGCGAGATCAACTGGGTGTTCGGCTTCCTGCTGTTCGTCCTCGGCATGTTCACCGGCTTCACCGGCTACTCGCTCCCGGACGATCTGCTCTCCGGCACCGGTGTCCGCTTCATGGAGGGCGCGATCCTGTCCGTGCCGATCGTCGGCACGTACCTGTCGTTCTTCCTCTTCGGCGGTCAGTTCCCGGGTGGCGACTTCGTGGCCCGGTTCTACTCGATCCACATCCTGCTGCTGCCGGGCATCATGCTCGGCCTGGTGGTCGGCCACCTGATCCTGGTCGTCTACCACAAGCACACGCAGTTCGCGGGTCCCGGAAAGACGAACAACAACGTCATCGGCATGCCGCTGATGCCGGTGTACATGGCCAAGGCCGGAGGCTTCTTCTTCCTGGTCTTCGGTGTCATCGCCGCCGTCGCGGCGGTCGCCCAGATCAACCCGATCTGGGCCCTGGGCCCCTACCGTCCGGACCAGGTGTCCACCGGCGCCCAGCCCGACTGGTACATGGGCTTCTCCGAGGGCCTGATCCGTGTGATGCCGGGCTGGGAGGTCAATGTCTGGGGTCACACGCTCGTGCTGGGCGTGTTCATCCCGCTGGTGATCTTCCCGCTGGTTCTGGTCGCGATCGGGGTGTACCCGTTCATCGAGTCCTGGGTCACCGGCGACAAGCGCGAGCACCACATCCTGGACCGCCCGCGCAACGCTCCGACGCGTACGGCCTTCGGTGCCGCGTGGATCTCCTGGTACTTCGTGCTGCTCATCGGTGGTGGCAACGACCTCTGGGCCACGCACTTCCACCTGTCGATCAACGCGATCACCTGGTTCGTCCGCATCGCCTTCTTCGTGGTGCCGGTCATCGTGTTCATCGCGACCAAGCGGATCTGCCTCGGCCTCCAGCGCCGCGACCGCGACAAGGTGCTGCACGGCCGCGAGTCGGGCATCATCAAGCGGCTGCCGCACGGTGAGTTCATCGAGGTGCACGAGCCGCTCAGCCAGGAGCAGCTGCACACGCTCACCTCGCACGAGCAGTACCAGCCGGTCGAGATCGGCCCGACGGTCGACGAGAACGGCGTCGAGCGGAAGATCAAGGGCTCCGAGAAGCTGCGCTCCAGGCTGAGCAACGCCTACTACGGGGACACCAACCAGATCCCCAAGCCCACGGTCGAGGAGTACAAGGAGATCACGAGCGGCCACGGCCACCACTGATCACTGCGCACGCCACGCCACGGTCGAGGGGCCCCGTCCAGTCATGGACGGGGCCCCTCGCCGTGTCCCGGGCTGGATAGGGTGGACCTGTTCGAAACCCGGGCCCCGTGTGGGGCCACCGACCCAGGAGCGGCTTATGAGCGCTGTGCACCCCGCTGGAGGCGACACCGCGGCGGGCCGTTCCTGGCCCCAGGTGCTGAACGGGCTGCTCGACGGCCGTGACCAGAGCGCCGACGACACGGCCTGGGCGATGGACCGCATCATGCGCGGTGAGGCGACGGACGCTCAGATCGCCGGTTTCGCGGTGGCGCTGCGCGCCAAGGGCGAGACGGTGGAGGAGATCACCGGGCTCGTCCGGGCGATGTACGCGCACGCGAATGTCATCGAGGTGCCGGGGCCGACGGTCGACATCGTCGGTACGGGCGGTGACGGTGCGAGGACGGTGAACATCTCCACGATGTCGTCGATCGTGGTGGCCGGGACGGGAGCCAAGGTCGTCAAGCACGGCAACCGTGCGGCGTCCTCCGCGTCCGGGGCCTCGGACGTGCTGGAGAAGCTCGGCGTCAATCTGGAGCTGCCGGTGCAGCGGGTGGCCGAGGTGGCCGAGCGGGCCGGGATCACCTTCTGTTTCGCGGTGAAGTTCCACCCGGCGCTGCGGCATGTGGCCGCGGCACGCGGACAGCTGGGGATCCGTACGACGTTCAACGTCCTGGGACCGCTGACGAACCCGGCGAAGGTGAAGGCGCAGGCGGTCGGGGTGGCGGACCCGCGGATGGCGCCGATCGTCGCGGGGGTCCTCGCGGAGCGCGGTAACTCGTCCCTGGTCTTCCGGGGTGACGACGGCCTGGACGAGCTGACCACGACGTCGACGTCCCGGGTGTGGGTGGTCCGTGACGGCAGGGTCACCGAGGAGTCCTTCGATCCACGGGACGTCGGTATCGAGCTGGTGCCGGTGGAGGCGCTGCGGGGCGCCGACGCCTCCTACAACGCCGAGGTCGCACGGCGGCTGCTCGACGGCGAGACGGGCCCGGTGCGTGACGCCGTGCTGCTGAACTCCGCCGCGGCCCTGGTGGCGCTGGAGCAGGGGGAGGGCCCACTGGTGGACCGGATCCGGGCCGGTATGGACAGGGCCGCGGAGTCGATCGACTCGGGAGCGGCCAAGCGGGTCCTGGACCGTTGGGTGACCGCGAGCCACGCCTAGTGCGGTGACCGGAAAGGTTCACCGGCTCGCGA
>NZ_JAYWVC010000286.1:0-8039 GCF_036281785.1 Streptomyces chiangmaiensis
GTGCGTGGCGGCGCCCGGTACGTCCGGGCGTTCCTCACACTGCTTCGTCCATATGGCGTTGTGCTACCACACTACAAAGCGTCGGTGACAGTCCGCATGTACAGCAAAGGGAGCGGCCCCCTTCTCGTGGGAACCGCTCCCTTCACGGCGTCCTACTTGGCGCCCGCCGCACCGCGGCGGATGCCGAGGCGGTCGACCAGCGTACGGAAGCGCTGGATGTCCTTCTTGGCCAGGTACTGCAGCAGGCGGCGACGCTGACCGACCAGGATCAGCAGACCACGGCGGGAGTGGTGGTCGTGCTTGTGGGTCTTGAGGTGCTCGGTCAGGTCGGAGATGCGGCGGGACAGCAGCGCGACCTGGACCTCGGGGGAGCCGGTGTCACCCTCCTTGGTACCGAATTCGGCGACGATCTGCTTCTTCGTGGCGGCGTCGAGCGACACGCGTACTCCTCGTAGTCTTCTGAGTGCCACCGAGTGCCCCTGGTCTTCTTCTCAGGGGAGCTTCCGTGACTCGGGCGGCGGGGATCCGCTGAGCGCGGCCTCCGGATCCCTGGAAACCCGTCGAGGGTCCTGGGCGGGGTCCGGGGGTGCGTACACGAACGGCCGTCACACAGCGTACCAGCCGATGACGACGCCCCTTACCACGGTCACGCGAACCGCCCGGCGGGCCATCGGGCGCCACTAGGGTGAGCGCTGGATCATCCGCACGTCGGGAAGGGGTCGCTTCGCCATGGCGGAAGAAGCGAACGAGGACGTCAAGGCGCGCAAGGAGCGGGAGCGGGACGAGCTGTACGCCCTCGACATCTCGGACGTCGAGTGGCACAGCGCACCGGGAACAGAGACGCACGAGGAGCGGGTCGAGATCGCCTACCTCCCCGGCGGGGCCGTGGCCATGCGGTCCTCACTCGACCCCGACACCGTACTGCGGTACACGGAGGCCGAGTGGCGGGCGTTCGTGCTGGGGGCTCGGGACGGGGAGTTCGATCTTGAGGAACGGCCGCGGGCCGAGGACGTCGTCTCGGAGTGATCGGACAGAGAAGGGGCGGCACGCACAAGTGCCACCCCCTCGTTCTGTACGGGGTCCCAGGGATCCGTTGAAGATCTTGCGCTGACCGCTCGGCCTGCCCTGGATTGCCACCGATAGCCATCACCCTGGAACGACACGCATAGGGCGCGACAGCAAGATCTTCAGAGCACTCCCACTGGGCGTTACGGAGATCCTCAGCCAGTCATCGCCCGCGCCTGCGCGTACACGTCGAACACGGCCAGCGCCAGCGGGATCAGCGTGAGCAGGACGAAGCTCTCGGCGATCTCCAGGAAACGGCCCCAGAAGGGCGTGACACCGCGCCGCGGAGTGATCAGAGCGATCGCGGTGACAAGGGCAATGGCCGCGCCGATCGCCGCGGCGAGCCAGACGCTGCGGATGTCGAGGGCGGTGGTGTCGCCCTGGAAGGCGTCGATCAGGTAGTCCCGGGGCGGGTTCAGGGCGAGCCCGACGCCGAGGGAGACGATCGCGGAGAGGCCCGCGGCCAAAGTGGCGCCGACCTGCGCGGTGTAACGGAACAGGTGGGCCCGCATCAGCATCGCCACGCCGGTCGCGAGGGCCAGGAACTGGGCCCATGTGTTGCCGGAGAAGCCGAGGACGATCGACGCGCCCACGGCGACGAGGGCACAGCCCCCGACGAGGCCGACCAGGAGCTCGTGTCCGCGCCGGGCCTGCGCGGCCACACGCTCGGCGTCCACAGGCTCCTGGGGGGCGGGCTCGTCCGCGCCATAGCCGCCGCGGGAGGGGTTGGGCGGTTCGAAGCCGATGGGCAGCCGCGCGAAACGCATGGACAGGCCTGGCAGGAAGCCCAGCGCCACGACGGACAGCGGAGCGCTGACGGCGGCGGTCTCCATGGGCTTCAGCTCGGCGAGGATCGCAATGAAAGTGACGATCAGGCCGATGGCGGAGGCGAAAAGCAACGCCACGAAGGGGGCGTCGCCGCCCGGTGACACCAGGGTGAGCACCACGGAGGCGACGAGGACCGCTGTGCAGGCGAGCAGGAACTGGAGCCGACCGACGCCCTCGCCGTCGGAGGGCGGCAGCAACCCGGAACCGGCCACGGCGATGTTGGGCAAGGCGCCGAGTCCCAGCGCGACCGCGGACCCTCGGTCGTCGTACACCCGCGAGCGCACGCACGCGACAGTGATCAGCAGGATGCCGGTGACGCCCGCAATGACACCCTGCAGGCTGTGCATGTCGTGGCGGATCTGGGAGCTCCAGGCCACGAACGCGAGCAGCGCGGGCAGGACGCCACCCGCGACGAGACCGGCGGCCCGGGTGAGATCGCCGCTCCACAGGGTGCGGTCGTGAGTGACGGCGGAGGCCACTGCTTCGGATACGTCGTCGAGGACGGCGGGCGGCAGCGACTCGGCGAACGGGCGCAGGGTGAGCAACTCGCCGTCGAGGATGCGCTGCGCCATGAAAGACCGGGCGCCGTCGAGGACGGTGCCGTCCCGCCGTACGAGGTGGTAACCGACCGGCGCGCCCTCGGCGGGGCTCTGCTGGGACAGGCGCAGGATCTCCGGGTACAGGTCGGCGACCGGTACGTCGTCGGGCAGCGCCACATCGATGCGGCTGTCCGGGGCCACGACGGTGATCCGGCAGAAACCGAATCCCATGCCTGCGCCAGGAGGGGCTCCGGTGCCCGGTCCACCGGTCGCGCCCGTCGGCGCGGAGGCCGTCATGCTCACCTGCAGTTCCCCCTCGTCGATGGTGTGGCGGTCCCACGGTGCCGACGCGCACCATTCCGCCCGTAAAGATCCTGTGTAGGTTGCGCCGCGCCCCCCGCTCCGCCAGTCGACCGACCGGACGCATCCGGGGTTTGCGGGGAGGCGCTTGCTTCGAACCGCCGCGGATTGCCCGGGTTTTCCCGGAACGATTCGCAACTGCTCACGCGCCTCACCGGCACCCTACCGCCCGCCGTTGTCAGTAGGATCGCGCTTCGCGATCGACGTCTGCCTGACACGGGGCGGCGGACGAAACATCTCGATCAGGCAAGGGAATTGGTGCGTAGTGAGCCACATCATCGTCAAGCGCCCACCACGGGCACTGCCGAGGGAAGTTCCTGCGGACGAGGTCGTACTGCAGGCTCCACCGGAACTGCCGCGCGGTCAGCAGGATGGCGCTCTGATGCAGCTCCTGCCCATGCTCGGCATGGGCGGGTCAGTGGTGTTCTTCTTCAACCCCCAGGCCCAGCCCTTCATGAAGATCATGGGCTTGGTGATGGTGGCCTCGACGATCGCCATGGGCATCTCGATGCTCGTGCGCTACCGCCGCGGCAACCAAGGGCAGATGGCCGACCTGCGCCGTGACTACCTCCGCTACCTGTCGCAGACCCGGCGCGCCGTCCTCGACACCGCCAAGGCTCAGCGCGACGCCCAGTACTACCAGCACCCTTCACCGGAACAACTGTGGGCACTCGTCGCCGAGGGCAGCCGGGTGTGGGAACGACGCACCGCCGACGAGGACTTCGGACAGGTGCGCGTGGGCCTCGGTCCGCAGGCGCTGGCCACCCCCCTGATACCGGCTCAGACCGCTTCGCTCGACGAGCTGGAGCCACTGACCGCCGGCGCCATGCAGCGCTTCCTGGCCACGCACAGCACCCTTGACGACCTGCCGATGGCCGTATCCCTGCGCGCCTTCTACCACGTGACGATCAGCGGCGAGCCGGGCACCGTGCGGGGCGCCGCCCGTGCCGTCACGGCCTCCCTCGCCTCTCTGCACTCCCCCGAGGACCTCGTCATCGCCGTCGTCACCGGACGCGAGTCGGCGCCCGAGTGGGAGTGGGCCAAGTGGCTGCCCCATGTGCAGGCCCCGGGCCTCGCCGACGGTGCCGGCAGCATGCGCCTGATCACCACCGACCCTGTGGAGCTGGAGGAGCGGCTCGCCTCCCGCCTCCAGGGCCGCCCGCGCTTCCACCCCGGCGGCCCACCGGTCACCGAGCAGCCACACCTGTTGGTCGTGCTCGACGGCATCTCCCTTCCGCCCACGTCGTTGCTGGCCGGACCCGAAGGCCTGCAGGGCGTGACGGTCCTGGAGGTCGTGCCCGGTGAACTCACGATCGGCCGCGGCGACCTCTCCGTCATCGTGCAGCCCAAGGAGCTGCGCCTGGAATCGGCGCACGGCATGGTCTACGAGGGAACACCCGACGTCCTGTCGTACGGGGCCGCGGAGGCCCTCGCCCGGCAACTGGCGCCACTGCGGATGGCGTCGGGCGGCGACGACGACGAACCGCTGCTCGCCAACCTGGAGTTCACCGACCTGCTCAACCTGGGCGACGCCGCCTCGGTCGACCCGAAGCGGACATGGCGGCCGCGCTCGCAGTCGGAGCGGCTGCGCGTGCCGATCGGTGTCGGCGAGGACGGCCGGCCGGTGATGCTCGACCTGAAGGAGGCAGCACAGGAGGGTATGGGCCCGCACGGCCTGTGCGTGGGTGCAACCGGTTCCGGCAAGTCCGAGCTGCTGCGCACGCTGGTCCTCGGGCTCGCCGTGACCCACTCCTCCGAGACGCTGAACTTCGTTCTCGCGGACTTCAAGGGTGGTGCCACGTTCGCGGGCATGGCCCAGCTGCCACACGTCGCCGCCGTGATCACCAACCTCGCGGACGACCTGACCCTCGTCGACCGCATGGGCGACTCGATCCGCGGTGAGCTCAACCGCCGCCAGGAGATGCTCCGCGACGCGGGCAATTACGCGAACATCCACGACTACGAGAAGGCACGCGCGGCAGGCGCGCCGCTGCAGCCGATCCCGTCCCTCGTCCTGGTGATCGACGAGTTCAGCGAACTGCTCACCGCGAAGCCCGACTTCATCGAGATGTTCGTGCAGATCGGCCGCATCGGCCGATCGCTGGGCGTGCACCTGCTGCTGGCCTCGCAGCGCCTCGAGGAGGGCCGCCTGCGGGGCCTGGAGACCTATCTGTCGTACCGCATCGGTCTGCGGACGTTCTCTGCCGCCGAGTCACGCGCCGCGCTCGGCGTACCGGACGCCTACGAGCTGCCGAACGTTCCGGGTTCCGGTTTCCTGAAGTACGGCACGGACGAGATGGTGCGCTTCAAGGCGGCCTACGTCTCAGGCGTGTATCACACGAGCTCGCAGCAGGCCGCGGCGCTCGGCGGCCCGCTGCCCCTCGACCGCCGGCCTGTCCTCTTCACGGCGGCCAAAGTCCCCGTGCAGTACGCGCCGATCCCCCAGCAGCGCCAGGACGCACCCGACGAGCGGCAGGACAACGCGCTCGCCGACACCGTGCTCGACGTGATCGTGCGGCGCCTGGAGGCGCAGGGCCCGGCCGCCCATCAGGTGTGGCTGCCCCCACTGGACAGCCCACCGTCCCTCGACGCACTGCTGCCGGGGCTCGCCCCGGTGCCCGGCCGCGGCATGACCCAACCCGCCTACGAGGGCGCGGGCCGGCTCGTCATCCCGGTCGGCCTCGTCGACAAGCCCTACGAACAGCGACGCGACCCACTGTGGACCGACTTCGGCGGCGCGGCAGGGCACATGCAGATCCTCGGCGGCCCACAGTCCGGCAAGTCGACCCTGGTCCGCTCGATCATCGCTTCGTTCGCACTCACCCACACCCCGCAGGAAGTGCAGTTCTACGGCCTGGACTTCGGCGGTGGCGGCATGGCCGCGGTGGCCGGCCTGCCGCACGTGGGTGGGGTTGCCTCGCGCCTGGACCCCGAGAAGGTCCGGCGCACGGCGGCCGAGGTGTACGGCGTCCTGACCCGCCGGGAGGAGTACTTCCGCTCCGCGGGCATCTCCTCGATCGCAGAGTTCCGCGGACGCCGGGCGCGCGGCGACATCTCGGTCACCGACCAGCCCTGGGGCGACGTCTTCCTGGTCATCGACGGCTGGGGCAACTTCCGCACCGATTACGAGGCACTGGAACCGTTGGTGCTCGACATCGCGGCCCGCGGCCTCGGTTACGGCATCCACCTCATCCTCACCGCGTCGCGTTCCATGGAGGTCCGCTCGAACCTCAAGGACCACCTGATGAACCGCGTGGAGCTGCGGCTGGGTGACCCCATGGACTCCGAGTTCGATCGCAAGGTCGCGGCCAACGTTCCCACGGGCGTACCGGGACGCGGCCAGACCGCGCAGAAACAGCACTTCATGGCGGCGGTCCCGCGCATCGACGGCCTCTCCTCCGACACGGACCTCGCGGAGGCGACGACCGCCCTCACGGCCGAGGTCACCCGCCACTGGCAGGAGCCCGGCGCCCCCGAAGTGCGCCTGCTCCCACGGCAGTTCCACGCGAGCCAGTTGCCTCCGGGCGACCGGTTCCCCGACCGCGGCGTCTCCTTCGCGCTCGACGAGGACAACCTCGAGCCGGTGTTCGTGGACTTCGAGCAGGACCCGTTCCTCCTCGTCTTCGGCGAGAGCGAGTCCGGCAAGTCGAACCTGCTCAAACTGATCATCAAGCGCCTCACCGAGCGCTACGACGGCACCGTCTGCAAGCTGTTCGTGATCGACAACCGCCGTTCCCTGCTGGGCGTGACCCCGCCCTCGCACCTGGCGGAGTACATCCCCATGTCGAACCAGATGCAGCACCACATGGATGCCCTGGCCGATCTGATGCAGCGCCGCACCCCCACGGCAGACGTCACACCGGAACAGCTGCGCGACCGCAGCTGGTGGCGCGGCCCCACGGTGTACGTCGTCATCGACGACTACGACCTCGTGTCCACGTCCAGCGGCAATCCGCTGGCGGGCCTGACGGAGCTACTTCCGTTCGCCCGCGATGTCGGCGTGCGCTTCATCATCGCGCGATCCACGGCGGGTGCGGGGCGTGCCGGCTACGAGTCCTTCATGCAGCGCATCAAGGAGCTCGGCGCCCAGGGCGTCGTCCTCGCGGGCGACCCGGCGGAGGGCGACCTGCTGGGCGGCGTGCGGCCGCGGCCGATGCCTGCGGGTCGGGGTGTCTTCGTATCGCGGAAGCGGGGGAAGCCGTTGGTGCAGACAGGCCTGGTCTCGGAAGGGATGAATGAGCGGTGATCGGCTTCGGAATTGTCCTGGTTCTGATCGGCCTGTGGCTCGGCGGCATGGGCCTGGCCGACCAGCAGGCGCTGTGGTGGCGCTTCCAGGCCCGCCGCTTCGGCGACCCGGAGGCGCACGAGCCGTCGGAGGCCGGATACCGGGCTCGTCGGGCGCTGCTGCTTTCACTGGCTGTCGTGATCCTGGTGATTGCGGTGGTGTGGTTCACCAAGATCGATTACTTCGAGTCGGGCGGGCTGCGGGACTGAGATCGGCATCCTGAGCGAGAATGGGACTGGTCCAGTGTTCGTTCGCATGTCTTGCCACGTTGACGGTGGCCCGACAATCCATTTCCGACATCTCCAACTGAGCGGGCACCGCGTGGGGGAAGGGATCATCCATGGCATGGGATGAATGGGAACAGCTGAAGGCAGAGGCGCAGACGCGTCAGCACGGTGGGGTGACGCACATGCAGCTCAACCAGCTGCCGGCTGATTCCGGAGGGGGCTCCGTCCCCAGCCAGACCGGTGACCTCAAGGTCAGTCAGCACGACCTGACGAGGATCGGCAGCCAGGCCCACACTCTCTACAACCAGCTTTGGGACAAGGCCCGCCTGTCGAACACCGCCGTGGACTCGGCGGCGAGCAACCTGACGAAGCAGGGCTTCGCCTTGGGCTCGGGCCTCCAGCACGTGTCGAACAAGTGGGATACGCAGCTCAACTCCCTGCTCGACGCGTGCGCCCACATCTCCAACCACATGCAGGTCACCAAGAAGATCCACACGGGTGACGAGGCGTACATCCAGCGGCAGATGAGCAGCATCGACACGCTCGGCGCCGGCTTCGACGAGCGCGTCGGGGGCCCGGGGAAGCACAACCCGGTCTACGGCTCCTCAGACTCACCGAAGAAGAACTGATCACACATAACGGGGGACGCTGACTGATGGATCTCGACGCCTTGCGCTTCGCCAACTTCAAGCTGCTCGACGACGCTGTCGAGGACTGGGCACGTATCGTCCGTAA
>NZ_JAYWVC010000287.1:0-7908 GCF_036281785.1 Streptomyces chiangmaiensis
TGGCTCAACTAACGCTCCTGCTGGTGAGTGGGGCTGGGGTAGCTGCCGGTCGGGCCGGTACCGGCCTGGCGACCCTGGGCGATGCCCCGTCGGAGATTGGTCAGCCGGCCGCGTACGTCATCGGGCGCACGTGAGACCTGCGGACCGGTGTGGTGCTGTTGCTGCTGAGCCGTGCCCGGCACGAGGTTCGCGCGCGGGACCCGGCGCGGCAGGCCGGAGGTGGTGATACCGCCTGCGGCGGGCTGCCGCACGCGTTCGGCCTGACGTACGAATTCGTCGTTCGGCGAGGTGCGCCAGGCCGCGGTGGCGGCCGGACGCTGGGGCGGTGCGGCGGGCTGCTGCGGGGCCGGCGGAACGGCGCCGTTGCCCTGCTGCGGCCGGTCGCCGCGGAACCAGTTGGTCTCGAGCGTGTCGTACAGCGGCGTGCGCCCGTCACCGGGTCCCGTCGCCGGCGGCAGGGCCTCGGGCTCCTGACGGCGCGGGGGCTGCTGTGGGCGCTGCGGGGCCGGCGGCCGGTTGGAGCCGTAGCCCTCGCCACCCATCTGCGGCCGCTCGAACTGGCCGGTGGACGACGGGTCCTGGTGGTTTCCATGACCTGGGACGGCGAACTGGCCCGTGTTCGAGGCGTCGTAGCCCTGCGGGGCGAACCGACCGGTGGAAGCCGGGTCCTGCGGGCGGCCGGGGGCCGGGTACTGGCCCGTGTCCTGAGCCCGGCCGGGTGCCGGGTACTGACCCGTGTCGCCGCCCTGCGCGTGGAACTGGCCCGTCGGGCCGCCCTGGGCCGGGCCGCCGAAGACGTCCGAGCGGACGAACTGCCCACCGTTGTTCGCCGCACCGGGACGCGGGGCGTTGAGGTCCGGCCGCGGGAACTCGGAGGTGGAACCGGGACCCTGGCGGTCGTCGACGCGCGGCATGGGCGAGGTCGTGGACAGGGCGTCCGGCTCCTCGTGGCCGCGCGGAGTGTCCAGCGAGGCACGCGGCACCGGTGGCTGCGCGTTCTCGTCGCTCCAGCTCGGCGTGCGCTGCGGGCTGCCACCGGGCAGCTCGGCCCGCGCGCCGCCGCGGCCGGACAGCTGCGGACGGCGGCGTCCACCGCGCTCCTTGGGCTGCTTCTGCTGTGGCTGCTGAGGTGCGGCCGTCGGGCCGGCGTCGCCGAGGCCGGCCGCCGGGCGCATACCGGAACCGCCGTCACCGAAGCCGCCCTGGCGGGAACCCGCGTCCTGGAAGGACTGGGCGCCCTGCTGACCGCCCTGCCCGAAGGCACCGGCACCCGTGCCCGCCGGGGCCGGCCGGCCCTGCTGCGGGGCGCCTGAACCTTGCGGGCCGCCGGGACGACCACCGGGGGCGCTGCCGGGCAGCGCGGGGCGCGGACCTTGACCTGCGCCCACCTGACCACGCTGCGGAGCGGCGCCGAGTCCCTGGCCGCCGGGCTGACCGGCACCGAAGGACGAACCGCCCTGCTGTGCCTGGCGACGGGCCGCGGCCACACCGGCGGCGGCCTGCGCGGCGGCGGGGCCGCCGCTCTGCGCGGCGCCCTGGCCCGGCTTGCCGGAAGCCGGCTTCTTGCCGCCGTGGGCGACGTCGACCGGGAGCATGACCAGCGCGGTCGTACCGCCGGAGTCCGACGGGCGCAGCTGGATGCGGATGCCGTGGCGCTGCGACAGCCGGCCGACCACGAAGAGGCCCATGCGGCGGGAGACGGAGACGTCCACCGTGGGCGGCGAGGCCAGCCGCTCGTTGATCTGGGCGAGGTCCTCGGGGGACAGACCGATGCCGGTGTCGTGGATCTCGATCAGCACGCGCCCGTCGGGCAGCGCATGACCGGTGACCTTGACCTTGGTCTGGGGCGAGGAGAACGAGGTCGCGTTCTCGAGCAGCTCGGCGAGCAGGTGCACGAGGTCGTTGACCACGCGGCCGGCCACCTCGGTGGCGGGCACGGCGGCCAGTTCGATGCGCTCGTACTGCTCCACCTCCGACGCGGCGGCGCGGAGCACGTCGACCAGCGGAACCGGGCGGGTCCAGCGACGGCCCGGCTCTTCACCCGCGAGGACGAGGAGGTTCTCACCGTTACGGCGCATACGCGTCGCGAGGTGGTCGAGCTTGAACAGCGAGGACAGCTGGTCCGGGTCGGCCTCGCGGGACTCCAGTTCCGAGATCAGCGACAGCTGGCGCTGGATCAGACCCTGGGAGCGGCGCGAGAGGTTGGTGAACATCGCGTTGACGTTGCCCCGCAGCAGGGCCTGCTCGGCGGCGAGGCGGACCGCCTCGCGGTGCACGTCGTCGAAGGCCGCGGCCACCTGGCCGATCTCGTCCCGGGAGTGCACACCGACCGACTCCACGGAGGTGTCGATGTCCTGCGGGTCGGACTCGGACAGCTGCTTGACCAGCTCGGGCAGACGGTCCTGGGCGACCTTGGTGGCGGTCTCCTGCAGACGGCGCAGCGAGCGGATCATGGACCGGGCCACGACGAAGGCACCGACGAGGGAGACACCCAGGACGATCAGGATCAGCGCACCGGAGACGATCGCCTCGCGCTCGGAGGCGTTCTTCAGCTCACGGGCCTTCTGCTCCATCTGCTCGAGGAGGGTGCCCTCGATGCTCTTCATCTGCTGGATCTTGGCCGTGTCGTCGTCGATCCAGTCCTTGTACGAACGCTTGTCCTGCGTCCTGAGGCCGTTCGCGCTCTTGAGGACGCGGCCCGCGTACTGGTCGGCGTCCACGACCGTCGGGCTGCCCTGGTCGATCGGCCTCGTCAGATCCTCGGCGCCGTCGCCGTAGATGCTGCGGAAGACGTCCAGCTCGGAGTCCTGGCTGTCCAGGGCGGAGAGGGCGTACTGGCGGTCGTTCTCGGAGAGCTCGCCGTACGTCTTGTTGGTCGCCGGAAGGGCCGCCGCGATGATCGCGCGCTGCACGGACGCGTACTCCTTGGCGGTCGAGAAGGCCGCCAGGGCGCGGGTGCGCTGGATCATCTCCGGGTTGCTGGTCGCCTGGGCCATGTCCTCGGACAGGCTGAGCAACTGGGTGATCAGCCGGTGGTAGGACTCGACCGTCTGGAAGGAGTCCTTCGACTCCGAGTCCTTCGACTCCTTGTAGGCGCCGGCGCGTATCGCGCTGAGGTTGTTGAGCTCGCTGGCGATACCGACGACGCTCTCGCGCACCCCGGAGAGCTGGCCGCTGCCGGTGGCGTCATCGAGCTCCTGGGTGCCCTCCAGGAACGTGGTGCGGGCCTGGTTCGTCTTGGCGCGGACGTTTTTGACCGTGTAGTCGTCGCTCGCCGAAGCGCCGTGGGCCAGCGGGCCCGCGGACTGGTCGCGCTCCTCCTGGAGCTGCTCGGCGAGCTGGGTCGCCTGCTTGGTCATCTCGGTCAGCAGCTTCATGTTCTCGAGCTGCCGGATCTGGTCCACGTTGTCGCCGATGCGCAGGGCGCCGAGCGAAGTGGCGGCGACCACGGGGAGCGCGAGCAGCGACACCAGGCGCGTGGAGATGCGCCAGTTGCGCAGGGCTATGCGCGTGCCGGGGTCGATCGGAGGAGTGGTCTTGGGTGGGGCGGGCGGCGTGGGAGCGGCGGTCGCGCCTGTGCGCCCAGGACGGTCGGGGACACCGCCGGACGGTGCCGGTCCCGGGTTCTGGGCGTGCTGGGGCGAGGAACCACGGTCGGTCCCGCCGTGCGGCTCCGGCTCCGCCGAAGCGCTGCCATCCCTCTTGAAACGTCCCTGCACTAGCGTCGCAACCTCTGGACCAGGCGCCCCTCCGCGCGAGCGGTGGGACGGTGTCGGCGTCTTGAGGGGCGCCCTGAATACGCCCCCCTGGTGGTCGTGAGTGACCGGCGCAAGCTCCCCCTTCCCGCCGCTGCTCGGCGCTGCGTTGCGCCTCTGCGCGCCGGTGCGATCCCGCGGCGGTCCGTGGAATTCCAGCACAGTGCCGGATCTCCAACAAGGCCAATGGGCGAGCCCGTGACTACCGTGACACTCTGTGAGTTCAGCGTCACAGATCGTAGAAAGTTATCTCGTACATAACGGACGTAGGCCTACGATCCATTGAGTCGCGCGTGGTGTCCCAGTCGCCATGATCAGGAGCGGAATGCGGGCTTCAATGGAAGAATGTCCGTTTGGTCCGCACAGAAAAGCGGCCCGGATTGCCCCTTTTGCTCGTCAGTCAGTGAGCAAACTCACACGGAGATCATGCCCACTTCATGGCTTCCGGCGGGAATTGCATGTTTAGCCTGACGCTTTACAGGGATGGCGAATCCGACAACCCGCGCCCCGGCGACAGCTCTTGTGGCCCGCTCGGCGCCCGCAACGACAAGGTCAACGACAACAGTGAAGACCACGATGATGTTCCGCACGATAGCCAACCCGCGGCGTACGACGCTGGCGCACCTCGCCGACGCCGAAGAGCTGCAGGCACCGGCGACGCCGGAACGGTCCGTCGACCTTCCCGCCCACACCGCCAATCCCAAGCGCACCGTTCTCGAGGAAGTCCCGGCGCAGGCATTCACCGCGGAGTGATACGCGCGCTCTGCGCCGCCCGCTCGATGATCACTGGGACGGGGTGATCACGCGCGCTCGCCGGCGACGTCCGCGTTCGGCCCCGGCGGCGCTCGCCGTAATGCGCGAGGCGCCGGCCCCCTGCCGCGTTAGCCTGGAGCGTCAGACTCCAGCCAGCTCAGTGAGGGGCGCAAGGATCTCGTGCGCATCGCCAGATTCTCCATCGACGGGAATGTCGCCTTCGGCGCGGTCGAGGGCGACAAGCCGGACGAGCTCGTTCTCGACATCATCAAAGGCATCCCGTTCGCGGACTTCGAGCTCTCCGGCACGAAGGTGCCGCTGAGCAAGGTCAGGCTGCTGCCGCCGGTGCTCCCCAACAAGGTCGTCGCCTTCGGCCGCAACTACGCGGAGCACGCCAGGGAGCTGGGCAATGAGGTGCCGGAGGCCCCGTTCGCCTTCTTCAAGCCGTCGACCTCGGTGATCGGCCCCGGCGACGAGATCGTCTACCCCTCCTTCTCCCAGGAGCTGCATCACGAGGCGGAGCTGGCCGTGGTGATCGGCCGCCTGTGCCGCGAGGTCCCGCGTGAGCGCGTCAAGGACGTGATCCTCGGCTACACCTGCGCCAATGACGTGACCGCGCGCGACGTCCAGCGACGCGAGAAGCAGTGGGCCCGGGCCAAGGGCTTCGACACCGCCTGTCCGCTCGGCCCCTGGGTGGAGACCGACCTCGACCCGAGCGACCTGACCATCCAGCTCACGGTCGACGGACAGCAGCGCCAGCTCGGGCGGACCAGCGAGATGATCCACCCGATCGAGGATCTGATCGTGAACATCACCGAGGCCATGACGCTGCTCCCCGGCGACGTGATCCTCACGGGCACTCCCGCGGGGGTCGGCCCCCTCAACGTCGGCGACGAGGTCGCCGTCACCATCGAAGGCATCGGCACTCTCACCAACAAGGTGATCAAGCGTGGCTAACGGCTCCGTCCGCGTACGTTTCTGTCCGTCCCCGACCGGCAACCCCCACGTGGGTCTGGTCCGCACCGCCCTGTTCAACTGGGCGTTCGCCCGCCACACCGGAGGCACGTTCGTCTTCCGCATCGAGGACACGGACGTGGCCCGCGACTCGGAGGAGTCCTACGTCCAGCTTCTGGACTCGCTGCGCTGGCTGGGCTTCGACTGGGACGAGGGTCCGGAGATCGGGGGCCCCCACGCGCCGTACCGCCAGTCGCAGCGGATGGACATCTACAAGGACATCGCACACAAGCTCATGGACGGCGGGTACGCCTACCACTGCTACTGCACGACGGAGGAGCTGGACGCCCGCCGCGACGCCGCCCGGGCCGCCGGCCGGCCGTCCGGCTACGACGGGCACTGCCGTGAGCTGACCGCCGAGCAGGTGGCGGCCTACGAGGCCGAGGGACGCACGCCGATCGTCCGCTTCCGGATGCCCGACGAGACGATCACCTTCACGGACCTGGTCCGCGGCGAGCTGACCTTCACGCCGGAGAACGTGCCGGACTACGGGATCGTGCGGGCGAACGGTGCGCCTCTGTACACGCTCGTCAACCCGGTCGACGACGCGCTGATGGAGATCACCCACGTTCTGCGCGGAGAGGACCTGCTCTCCTCCACCCCCCGTCAGATCGCCCTCTACAAGGCGCTGATCGAACTCGGCGTCGCGAAGGCCGTTCCCGTGTTCGGGCACCTGCCGTACGTGATGGGCGAGGGCAACAAGAAGCTGTCCAAGCGCGACCCGCAGTCGTCGCTGAACCTCTACCGCGAGCGGGGCTTCCTGCCGGAGGGTCTGCTCAACTACCTGTCGCTGCTGGGCTGGTCGCTCGCGGCGGACCGCGACATCTTCTCCACCGACGATATGGTCGCCACCTTCGACGTCGCCGACGTGAACCCCAATCCGGCCCGGTTCGACCTGAAGAAGGCCGAGTCGATCAACGCGGACCACATCCGCCTGCTTGAGGTGAAGGACTTCGCGGAGCGCTGCCGGCCCTGGCTGAAGCCGCCGTTCGCGCCGTGGGCGCCCGAGGACTTCGACGAAGCGAAGTGGCAGGCGGTCGCGCCGCACGCGCAGACCCGCCTCAAGGTCCTGTCGGAGATCACCGAGAACGTCGACTTCCTGTTCCTGCCGGAGCCGGTGTTCGACGAGGCGTCCTGGACCAAGGCCATGAAACAGGGCAGCGACGCCCTGCTCCGCACGGCCCGGGAGAACCTTCAGGCCGCCGACTGGACCTCCGCGGAGGCGCTGAAGGAGGCCGTCCTGGCCGCCGGCGAGGCCCATGGCCTCAAGCTGGGCAAGGCCCAGGCCCCGGTCCGTGTCGCCGTCACCGGCCGCACGGTCGGCCTGCCGCTCTTCGAGTCCCTGGAGGTCCTGGGCAAGGAGAAGACGCTGCGGCGGATCGACGCGGCGCTGGCGAAGCTCTCGGCCTGAGCCGTTCGTGGACGAGGGGCGGCACCCGCCGGGGTGCCGCCCCTCCGGCGTTCCCCGGCTCCAAGAATCACTGGCCCGGGTGAACGGACGGACACGGTCACCCGTCCGGAGCTACCGTCGGACCATGAGCATCAGCGCCGTGGTCTGGGACGTCGACGACACTCTTTTCGACTACACCGCCGCGGATCGCGCCGGCATGCGCGGGCACCTGGCCGCCGAGGGGCTGCTCGGCGGGCCGGGCACCGTCGAGCAGGCCCTTGCGCGGTGGCGGGCGATCACCGACGAGCAGTGGGCCCGGTACGCGGCGGGGGAGGCGTCCTTCGAGGGGCAGCGCAGGGACCGGGTGCGAGTCTTCCTGGGCGAGGAGCTGACGGACGAGGCGGCCGACGCCTGGTTCCGGCGCTACCTGGACCACTACGAGGCGGCCTGGGCCCTCTTCCCGGACGTCCTGCCCGCCCTGGACGCCCTCGCCGCGAGCCACCGGCACGCGGTGCTGTCCAACTCCAGCGTCCACGTCCAGGAGTACAAGCTCCGCACCCTCGGTGTGCGCGACCGTTTCGAGGCCGTTCTGTGCGCCGCGGAGCTGGGCGTCTCCAAGCCGGACGCCCGGGCGTTCCGCGCGGCCTGTGACGCCCTGGGACTCGCTCCGCGCGACGTCGCGTACGTCGGCGACCACCCGGAGATCGACGGACGCGGCGCGGCCGAGGCCGGATTGCTGTCCGTGTGGATCGACCGCGCCGACGTGAGCGCCGTCACGGACGGGTGTACCCCGGCCGGGCCCGACGGGGCCGCCCGCCTGCACCGGATCGCCTCCCTCGTCGAACTCCCTTCGGTCCTCGGCGCGGATACCCGTTTTGGAGCGCCGTCCACCTTCGGGTAATGTTCTTCCTGCGCCGCCGGGGAGCGGGCCGAGAGGCCGGGAGCCGGAAGCGCAAGCTAGAACAAGACCCCCACGGGGGCTTGCGTTCCAGTGGC
>NZ_JAYWVC010000288.1:0-7885 GCF_036281785.1 Streptomyces chiangmaiensis
CGACTGGACCGTTGACGAGGTCTGCCCGGGATCGAGAACCGAGCCGCTGTGAACACCGAGAACCGCTGCGGCGGAGAAGACGGCTGCAAGCACTGAACCAAGCAATCTCGGTCGCATAGTCGGCTTCGTCCTCACGTGATGGAATCCTCTCCCCCGCAGCACAAGACGATGGCTCATTCAGGCACGTCAATGCCACAGGGGCGATGCATCATGTTCCTGCACGTTCATGACCCTGGGGGGTGGAGAAATGACCACGAACAACTCAAAGCCGACACATCCCCATGCCGTCACTGAGTTGTGCGACGACGGGGCACGGCTTTATGCCAACGCGCTCCGCTCCGGAAGGATCACCCGTTCCGAGGTGGAACCCGCTCCGTGCCTGCTGGAGTTCGCCCTGCTCCACCCCGATCCGGACGACGCCAACTGGCTGCGGCCGGTTCCCCCGTCCGTCGCGCTCGCCCAACGGCTGCACCCCCTGGAGCGCGAGATACAGGAACGCCGGCACCAGACGATCGAACTGACCGAGTCCTTCGACCCGTTCATCACCATCAGCACACAGAGCCCCCAGGCGAGCCTCCACTCGATCACCGTGCTCGAGGGATTCGACCGGATCAACGCGGCACTCAACTCGGCCACCGCCGAGTGCCGCAGCGAGATGCTGACCGTACAGCCGGGGGGCGGCCGCCCCGCCGACACTCTCATGGAGGCGCTGGAGCGCGACCGCCCGCTCGCCGACCGCGGGGTCAGCATCCGCACGCTCTACCAGCACACGGCGCGACACAGCCAGAGCACCCTCGCCTACGTGGACCGGATCTCCGACGGCAAGATCCAGGTCCGTACGCTCCAGGAGCTGATCGAGCGGCTCATCATCTTCGACCGGGCCGTCGCCTTCATCCCGGCCAGCGAGGACCGGCGCGTGGCCCTCGAACTGCGCCACCCCGGCCTCGTGCGGTATCTCGCCATGGTCTTCGAGCGGTTGTGGGTGCGTGCGGTCCCGCTGACCGAGGAGGTCCCCAACGACGTGGACCCCAACGGCATCACGGGGGTTCAGCGTTCGATCGCCAAACTCCTCATCGAGGGCCATGTGGACGAGGCGATCGCCCGCCGCCTGGGCATGAACGTCCGCACCTGCCGGGCGCACATAGCGAAGATCGCGGCCACCCTGGGCAGTGGCAGCAGAGCTCAGTTGGGCTACCTGATAGCGCAGTCGGGAATCCTCGAGCAGGGCGACTGAACCGTCGGACCCGAGGGAGCCGGCCGGTGAGCGTGCCGCCGCACGGCTGTGACCCCCGGCCACGCCCCTTCGCCGCAGGGCCGCCGTACAGCGCGCCCTGAACGGCTGCACGCCGCGTCAGCGGCCATCGCGAGCGCCTGTCGGGGAGCACACGGAGAGGGCTCCGCTCGAGCAGTGAGGTGCCCCACGACCGACGCTCGGCAGCACAAGCCGGTGGCGTCCGCCTGCCTCACAGCTCGCTCGCGGATTCAGGGCCACCGGGAGCGGTGGCCGGCAGCAGTTCGGCCGCGAGGGTGGAGCCGTTCAGGCCTGCCTGGGCGATACGGACGCCGAGCTGCGTCCTGCTCGCTGCGCCCAGGGTCTCCGAGAGCCGGGCGATGTGCGCACGGCACGTCCGGACGCTGATACCGAGGCGTTCGGCGACCACCGCGTCCTGGTGTCCCTCCGCGAGCAGCGCGGCGATCGAGCGCTCCCGGTGGGTGATGCCGTCGATGCCGGTGTCCGGGAGCGGGGAGGCGAGCGGGATCGCCAGACGCCAGAAGCGTTCGAAGACGGTCACCAGGTAGTCGATCACCGCCGGGTGCCGCAGTTCCAGCGCGATCGTGCGGTCCGGGTTGGCCGGGATGAAGGCGACCGTGCGGTCGAAGACGATCAGGCGCTCGGGCACCTCGTCGAGGGTGCGCGCCTCCGCTGCTTCACCCATCATCTCCATGTAGTTGCGCAGGCCCTGCCCGTGCCGGGCGACATGTGTGTACAGGTCGCGCATGCGCACGCCCCGGCGGCGCATCTCCAGGGCCCGGTGCAGGCCCTCGGAGAGCTCGTCCTCCCGGCGGATACCGCCGGGCTGCACCGTGAGCACCTCGGCCGTGCACTGCTCGGTCGCCTCGTCCATGGCGGCCCGGATCCGTGGCAGCCCGTCCAGGACGCGGATGGCCACGCCCTCCGGGGACCCCTGCTCGCGGCTGCCCAGCCCGGCGAACCACTCGACCGCGGCCACCACCGTCCCGACCCGCCTCTGGCTCGCGCTGACCTCCTCGTGCACGCTGCGCAGCAGCCGGGTCATGACCTCCTGCGGGGAGGTCGGCACCAGCCAGTCCATGTCGTCGGGGTCGGGGTGCAGCAGCGCGAGCTCCAGCAGACAGGGCACCGGCGCGGCGTCGGCGCGGGACACCCGGCCGCGGCGTACGGCCCGGGAGTACACATGGTTGCCCGCCTCGCAGAGTCGGTCAGCGCCGTGTGGATGCGCGTCCGTCCCGTGCCCGGCCATCTTCCACTCCTGGCTCCGACTCCTGGCTCCAGCGTCCTGAACGATGCAGCTCACCAGCGACGTCCCGGCGTCTGCCCGGACGCACACCGTCCGCACCGCGCCCCGCACGCCTTCGCAGCGCAACTATGCGCGGCACCGCCCACCACCGCAACACGGGTCCTGCGCCTCAACGCCCGTGAATGTCCTGGAATCTTCCATATCCTCCCCACCTCCGGAACTTCCGCTGCACCAAGCTGACGGTGGGTGAGATCGCCCCGCCTCGCACGACGGTGAGCGCTGCCGGGCACGACGGAGTGATCGGTCTGTGACGTGGGGCACTTGACGTCGGACCTCGGCGGACATGTCCGACCCGGCACGCATGGGACGACGTGTGGGACGGGTTGTTGGAACGGTGCGGTCGGGGCCGTTCCGTGCCGCTGCCGGCGGGGTCGCGGCCGATCGGGCCGGGTGAACTGCGGTTCGGGCCCGGCCGGATGACCCGAACCCGCACGACCACCCCGCCGTCGAGGACCGGGAGGAGGGAGGAATGTGCCCACGCTGGACGGCCGCGACCACGACGAGGTCACTGTGTACACAGGGGCGAACACCGAAGGGTGCCACAGAACCGCCGCAGCCGACGGGGGAATGCGCCGCAGGGGCGGGTTGAAACCGACCTCGGCGGGCGGGCAGTCACCCGCCCGCCCGGCGCATCAGTGCAGACGGACCGCCGCGCAGGCCGCCTTGTACTTCTCGGTGCAGATCTCCTTGACGGTGTAGATGCCGTCCTGGATCACCGTGTCCTTGATGTTGTCCGTGGTGAGCGCGACCACCGGCACCAGCATCGACGGGATGCTCTTCTGCGTCGGGCTGTCGACCTTGTCGCGGGTCAGCGCGTCGAACTCGATGGAGCGGCCCTGGACCTTGGAGACCGCCATCTCCGCGGCGTTGTTCGCCTCTTCCGGGTACGACTTGTACACACTCATGTACTGCTCGCCCGAGATGATCCGCTGGACCGCGTCCAGCGCCGCGTCCTGCCCGGTCACCGGCGGGATCTTGGTGGCGCCCGCGTCCTTCAGCGCGTCGATGATGGCGCCGGCCATGCCGTCGTTCGCGGAGTAGACACCGGCGATGTGGCTCAGCCCGATGGACTGGATCGCCTGGACCATGTTGGCCTTGGCGTTCTCCGGCTTCCAGTCCTTGGTGTCGTACTTCTTGGCGACGTTCACCTTGCCGGAGAGCTCGCTCAGCGCGCCCTCCTTGAACTGGGCCGCGTTCGGGTCGGTGGGCGAGCCGTTCATCATGACGATCTTGCTGGCGGCCGCCTTGGTGCCGAGCTTCTCCACGAGGGCGCGGCCCTGCACCTGGCCGACCAGTTCGTTGTCGAAGGAGATGTACGCGTCGATCGGGCCCTGAGCGAGCCGGTCGTAGGCGATGACCGGAATGCCCGCGTCCTTCGCCTTCTGCACGCCGGGTGCGATGGCCTTGGCGTCCACCGCGTCCACCAGCAGCACGTCCACCTTGTCGGCGATCATCTGGTCGAGCTGCTGGCTCTGCTTGGCCGCGTCCGCGTCGGCGTTCTCGTAGACGACCTTGCCCTTGTTGTCGGTGAGGGACAGCACCTGCTTCTTGATGATGGGGTAGTCGAACTTGTCGTACCGCGGATTCTCCTTCTCGGGCAGAAGGAGACCCACCGTGATGTCGTTGCCCTTCTTCGGGGTCGCGGAGCTGCTGCCACCACCGACTCCGTCGATGACTCCGCACGCGGCGAGCGATACGGCCGACGCGGAGGCGGCCAGGGCCATGGCGGTACGACGCACAGCGGTCCTACGGGTACGAGCGTTCACATCAGGTGCCTTCCGGGCGGGGGAGCAGCATTGCGACCCAGGTGGCTGAAAGCCAACGCGGCGACAGTATGCAGCGTCAAGAAGTACCGGTTAACGAGATGACAACAGCATCCGTGTGGAAGTCAAGTGAAAACCAAGAAAGTGTGGTGCGCGACCCGTTGCGAAACCTTTGAGCGATGGAGTTTTGGGCCCCGACCTGCGCAGATCCGGAAACCGACGTGCCATCAACTTCCTTGGGGCAACCAGTCGTTCATCGATCGACCCAAACGTGATCTACGTCACGCGCCGACGGGATCGTGGCCGTGCTCCTGCGGCACCTCGTACCTGTCACGCGCCGCACTCCTCGACCGCAGCGTGCACGGGCCTCGGCGAGCCACGCATCACTCGTCGTCGAACGGCGGCTCTTCACGAACACCCCATTCCCGGCACACCGATGGAGACAGACCCCGACCACGCGATCGACCACAACTGGGGCATCAGGACTCCGGCTTCGGCCCTGCCGGGCGACATGGGCGGGTGACCAGGGCGCCTGGACCACGCTCTTCACGGGCCAGGTCGGCGACCGCGACTCCTACATGGACACCACCGTGCACGAGGATCGGCTGGGCCTGTACTACTACCGCGTCGGCTACACGGACGCGTCGGTGCCGAGGTGGCCGGGCGGGCCCTGGCCTACGGCATCTGGGAACCCGGGCTCTGACCACGCGCGAAGGGGCGGCACCGGAGGTGTTCCCGGTGCCGCCCCTTCGGCGTGATGTCAGTCGGACTGCTGCCGCTTGGGCCGCCACACCACCAGCGCGCTGGTCTGCTGCACCTCCTGGTACGGCACCAGGTCACGACGGTACGAGGCGTGTACCGCGGCCTCCCGCTGCCGCATCGTCGCCGCCGCACCGTCCAGCGCGGCCTGAAGCTCGGCGACACGGGACTGGAGCGCGGCGACCTGGTTCTCCAGCTCGATGATGCGCTTGATGCCGGCCAGGTTGATGCCCTCGTCCTGCGACAACTGCTGAACCTGGCGGAGCAGTTCGATGTCGCGGGCCGAGTAGCGCCGGCCCCGGCCGGCCGTGCGGTCCGGGGAGACGAGCCCCAGGCGGTCGTACTGGCGCAGCGTCTGCGGGTGCAGGCCGGAGAGCTGGGCCGCCACCGAGATGACGTAGACCGGGGTCTCCTCGGTCAGTTCGTACGGGTTGCGTCGACGGCCGTCCATCTCCTCATGCTCCCTTCGCCGCCTGGAACAGCTCCGCCCGCGGGTCCTCGCCCGCGGTCGCCTCGCGATACGCCTCCAGCGCGTCACGAGCCTTCCCCGGCAGGTCCTTCGGGACACTCACCTCGACGGTGACCAGCAGGTCGCCGCGGGTGCCGTCCTTGCGGACCGCGCCCTTGCCACGGGCGCGCATGGTGCGCCCGTTGGGCGTGCCCGGGGGCAGCTTCAGCGTCACCGGGGGCCCGCCGAGGGTGGGGACCCGGATGTCGCCGCCGAGCGCCGCCTCCGCGAACGTCACGGGCACGGTCACCGTCAGGTTGTCGCCCTTGCGGCCGAAGACCGGGTGCGCGTCCACGTGCACGACCACATACAGGTCGCCGGCCGGGCCGCCCCGCTCGCCGGGACCACCCTTGCCGCGCAGCCGGATGCGCTGCCCGTCCGTGACACCCGCCGGAATGCGGACCTGCATCGTCCGGGACGACTTCGCCCGGCCGCTGCCCTTGCACTCCAGACAGGGGTGCTCGGCGATGAGTCCACGGCCCTTGCAGTCCGGGCAGGGGTCGGTCAGCGAGAAGCCGCCGCCCGAGCCGCGTGCCACCTGGCCGGTGCCGACACAGGTCGGGCACACCCGCGGCGTGCCGTTCTTGTCGCCGGTGCCCGAGCAGGCCTTGCACGGTGCCTGCGAGGACATGCGCAGTGGAACGGTCGCACCGTCCACCGCCTCCATGAAGCTCAGCGTGACCTCGGACTCAATGTCCTGGCCGCGCCTCGGCTGCGTGCGCGTACCCGCGCCGCCGCCGCGGTTGAACAGGCCCCCGAAGACGTCACCGATGCCGCCGCCGAAGCCCCCTCCGGCATTGCCGCCCTGGCCGCCGAAGAGGTCGCCCAGGTCGAAGTTGAACGATCCTCCCGCCCCGGGACCGGGACGGAAGCCACCGTTGCCGAAGAGGGCGCGCGCCTCGTCGTACTCCTTGCGCTTCTTGGGGTCACCGAGGACGTCGTTCGCCTCGGAGATCTCCTTGAAACGTTCCTCCGCCTTGGCGTTGCCCTTGTTGGCGTCCGGGTGGAACTCGCGGGCGAGCTTCCGGTACGCCTTCTTGATCTCGGCCTCGGTGGCGTCCTTGGGGACGCCGAGGACCTTGTAGTAGTCCTTCTCGATGAAGTCCTTGGTACTCATCCCCGACGCCCCTCCTTCCGTTCAGCGTTGTTTTCCGCGGGGAGCCCGGTGCGGACTCCCCTGTCGATCACGTCAGCCCTCGTCCGGGCCACCGCTCTCCTTGTCGTCGCCCGCCTCGGTCGTGTCATCCGCCTTGACCGTCTGCGCTCCCGGCTGCGGCTCGGCCACGGCCACCCGCGCGGGGCGGATGGTGCGCTCGCCGAAGCGATACCCGGGCTGCAGAATCGCCACGCACATCGTCTCGGTGACGTCCGGCGCGTACGAGTGCATCAGGGCCTCGTGGATCGTCGGGTCGAAGGGCTCGCCCTCCTTGCCGAACTGCTGCAGACCCATCTTCGCCGCGACGGTCTCCAGGGACTCGGCGACGGACTTGAACCCGCCGACGAGCTCGCCGTGGTCACGTGCGCGGCCGATGTCGTCGAGCACCGGCAGGAGCTCGGTCAGGAGGTTCGCGATGGCGATCTCCTTGACCGCGATCCGGTCGCGCTCGACGCGGCGGCGGTAGTTCTGGTACTCGGCCTGGAGGCGCTGGAGGTCCAGGGTGCGCTCGTTGAGCGCCGTGCGCACCTGGTCCAGCTGGGCCACCAGACCTGCGGTCTGTGCGGTTGCGTCCCCTGCCGGGGCCGCCGCCTCCTCCGGAGAGGGGGAGGCGGCCTGCGGCTCGGCGTCATTCGGGGTGCCGCCGGAGGGGACGTCGGGCTTCTCCTCGAAACCCGGGGTCTCCTCCGTCACGCGGCACCGTCCCTACGGTCCTCGTCGACGATCTCGGCGTCGACGACGTCGTCGTCGGCCTTCGCCTGGCCGGCACCGGCGTCACCGGCACCGCCCGCGGCCTGCGCGGCCTGGGCGTCGGCGTACATGGCCTGGCCGAGCTTCTGCGAGACGGCCGCGACCTTCTCCGTGGCGGTACGGATCTCGGCCGTGTCCTCGCCCTTGAGCGTCTCCTTCAGCTCGGCGACAGCGGCTTCGACCTCGGTCTTGATCTCGCCGGGGACCTTGTCCTCGTTGTCCTTGAGGAACTTCTCGGTCTGGTAGACGAGCTGCTCGCCCTGGTTGCGGGTCTCGGCGGCCTCGCGGCGGCGGTGGTCCTCCTCCGCGTACTGCTCGGCCTCCTGGCGCATCCGGTCGACCTCGTCCTTCGGCAGCGAGGAGCCGCCGGTGACGGTCATCTTCTGCTCCT
>NZ_JAYWVC010000289.1:0-7836 GCF_036281785.1 Streptomyces chiangmaiensis
GGTTTCGCGGCGTCCGACCGACTGAACCGGGTGTCCGGTCCTGTGTGCGTGGCGCTGCGAAAAGAGACTGTACAGGAGGGTGAGCCCCTGGTCGAACTCACCCACCGTGAAGGAGCCGTCACGGTGCCGCCGCGTCGATCGCCTTCACAATGCGTTTGTCCGAGACCGGATACGCCGTGCCCAGCGCGTGCGCGAAGTAGCTCACGCGCAGCTCCTGGAGCATCCAGCGGATGTCGCGTACCGAGGACGGGACGGGGCGGCCCTGCGGCAGCTGCTCGAGCAGCCATGCGTACTCGTCCTGCATCTCCTGGACCTTGGCCATGCGCGTTGTGTCCCGCTGGACGTTCGTCGGCATCTGCTGCAGCCTGCGGTCCGCGGCGACCAGGTAGCGCATCAGGTCCGGCAGCCGCCGTATGCCCGCCACCGTGACGAAGCCGGGCTTCACAAGGCCGTCCAGCTGGGCCCGTACGTCGGCCAGGTTCGGCAGCAGAGCGGGGCTGCGCACCGCCTTCAGACGGCGCTCGCAGGCCTGCCAGGCAGCGAGTACCTGCTGCACCTGTCCGACGGCACGGACCGTGGAGTCGACGATCTCCGCGCGCACCTTGTCGAACAGCTTCCGGTACGACTCCTCGTCCCACGCCGGTCCCCCGAAGTCCCCGATCAGCTTGTCCGCCGCCGCCATCGCGCAGTCGTCGAACAGAGCCTGGATGGAGCCGTGCGGGTTCGCGGACAGGGCGAGCTTCTGGGCGTTGGTCAGCTTCTCGGACGCGAACTTCGCGGGGTTCACGGGGATGTTCCGCAGGATCAGGCGCCGCGTGCCCTTCCACATGGCCTCGGCCTGCTCCTCCTCGGTGTCGAAGAGGCGTACCGAGACGGTGTCGCCGTCGTCGACCAGCGCCGGGTACGCCTTCACCGGCAGACCGGCGCGGCGGGTCTCGAAGACGCGGGTGAGTGCGCCAATCGTCCAGTCCGTCAGGCCCGAACGCTCCAGGGACTCCCCGCCCTGCCGCTCGGCCGTGGCCGCCGCGGCCTGCGAGAGGGCCTTGCGCGCCTTCGGCTTCAGCCGGAGCTTCAGCGCCTCGAGGTCCTTGTCCTCGGCGAGCTTGCGGCGTCGCTCGTCGACGATCCGAAAGGTGATCTTGAGGTGCTCGGGCACCTTGGACCAGTCGAAGTCTTCGGCCTCGAAGGGCACCCCGACCATGCGCTTCAGCTCACGCGCCATCGTCACGGCCAGCGGTTCCTGCAGAGGGACCGCCCGCTCGAGGAACGCCGTCGCGTAATTCGGCGCGGGCACGTAGTTGCGGCGGATCGGCTTGGGGAGGGACCGGATCAGCTCCGTGACCACTTCCTCCCGCAGGCCCGGGATCTGCCAGTCGAATCCCTCGTCGGTCACCTGGTTGAGGACCTGGAGCGGGATGTGCACCGTCACACCGTCGGCGTCCGCGCCCGGCTCGAACTGGTAGGTGACCTTGAACTTCAGCCGGCCCTGACGCCAGGAGTCGGGGTAGTCGTCCTTGGTGACCGCGCCCGCCTTCTCGTTGATGAGCATCTCGCGCTCGAAGTCGAGGAAGTCGGGTTGCTCGTGCCGCTTGCGCTTCCACCAGGAGTCGAAGTGCGCACCGGAGACGACATGTTCGGGCACCCGCTGGTCGTAGAAGTCGAACAGCGTCTCGTCGTCGACCAGGATGTCCCGGCGTCGGGCACGGTGCTCCAGCTCCTCGACCTCGGTGAGGAGCTTGCGGTTGTCGGCGTAGAACTTGTGGTGGGTGCGCCAGTCGCCCTCGACGAGGGCGTTGCGGATGAACAGCTCGCGGCTCGCCTCCGGGTCGATCCGGCCGTAGTTCACCTTCCGCTGGGCGACGATCGGGACGCCGTACAGAGTGACCTTCTCGTAGGCCATCACCGCCGCCTGGTCCTTCTCCCAGTGCGGTTCGCTGTACGTCCGCTTGAGGAGGTGCCCGGCGAGCGGCTCGACCCACTCCGGCTCGATCTTCGCGTTGACGCGGGCCCACAGCCGGGAGGTCTCGACGAGCTCGGCGGACATCACGAAGCGCGGGGGCTTCTTGAACAAGGACGAGCCCGGGAAGATCGCGAACTTGGCGTTGCGGGCGCCGATGTACTCGTTCCGTCCCCCCTCCCTCCGGGCGCTGGGGCCGGAGTCCTTGGACTCCTTCACGTCCTTCATCCCGATGTGCGAGAGGAGGCCGGCGAGCAGTGAGACGTGGATGCGGTCGGCCGGGGCGTCCTGCTCGTCGAGATGGATGTCCATCTGCTTGGCGACCGTGCGCAGCTGTGTGTAGATGTCCTGCCATTCGCGGATGCGCAGGAAGTTCAGGAACTCCTGTTTGCACATCCGGCGGAACGACGACGAGCCTCGCTCCTTCTGCTGCTCACGGATGTAGCGCCACAGGTTGAGGTAGGCGAGGAAGTCGCTCGTCTCGTCCCGGAAGCGGGCGTGCTGCTGGTCGGCCTGGGCCTGCTTGTCGGCCGGCCGCTCCCGCGGGTCCTGGATGGACAGGGCGGCGGCGATCACCATGACCTCGCGGACGCAGCCGTTCTTGTCCGCCTCCAGGACCATGCGCGCCAGGCGCGGGTCGACCGGCAGCTGGGCGAGCTTGCGGCCGGTGTCGGTCAGGCGCTTGCGCGGGTCCTTCTGAGCGGGGTCCAGCGCGCCCAGTTCCTGCAGGAGCTGGACGCCGTCGCGGATGTTGCGGTGGTCCGGCGGATCGATGAAGGGGAACTTCTCGATGTCACCGAGCCCGGCGGCGGTCATCTGGAGGATGACGGAGGCGAGGTTCGTACGGAGGATCTCGGCGTCGGTGAACTCGGGCCGGGCGTCGAAGTCCTCTTCGCTGTACAGACGGATGCAGATGCCGTCCGATGTACGGCCGCAGCGGCCCTTGCGCTGGTTGGCGCTCGCCTGCGAGACCGGTTCGATGGGCAGGCGCTGGACCTTGGTGCGGTGGCTGTAGCGCGAGATGCGCGCGAAGCCGGGATCGATGACGTACTTGATGCCGGGGACGGTGAGGGACGTCTCGGCGACGTTGGTGGCCAGGACGATCCTGCGGCCCGTGTGCGGCTGGAAGACACGGTGCTGCTCCGCGTGGGAGAGCCGGGCGTACAGGGGCAGGATCTCGGTGAACCTGTACTGCTTCTTGGTGAGCGCGTCAGCGGTGTCGCGGATCTCACGTTCGCCGGAGAGGAAGACCAGGATGTCGCCCTGGCCCTCGGCCATCAGCTCCCCCACGGCGTCCGTGATCGCCGTGATCTGGTCACGGTCCGCGTCGTCGGAGTCCTCCTCGAGGAGGGGCCGGTGGCGCACCTCGACGGGATACGTGCGCCCGCTGACCTCGACGATCGGCGCATCGCCGAAGTGCCGGGAGAACCGCTCGGGATCGATGGTGGCCGAGGTGATGACGACCTTGAGGTCCGGGCGCCTGGGCAGGAGCTGGGCGAGGTAGCCGAGCAGGAAGTCGATGTTGAGGGACCGCTCGTGGGCCTCGTCGATGATGATCGTGTCGTAGCCGCGCAGCTCGCGGTCCGTCTGGATCTCGGCGAGCAGGATGCCGTCCGTCATCAGCTTGATGAAGGTGGCGTCCGGGTTCACCTGGTCGGTGAATCGCACCTTCCAGCCGACGCCCTCGCCGAGCGGGGTGTCGAGCTCCTCGGCGACACGCTCCGCGACGGTACGGGCGGCGATGCGGCGCGGCTGGGTATGACCGATCATGCCCCGCACCCCACGGCCGAGTTCGAGGCAGATCTTGGGGATCTGGGTGGTCTTGCCGGAGCCGGTCTCGCCGGCCACGATCACGACCTGGTGGTCGCGTATGGCGTCGGCGATCTCGTCCCTCTTCTGGCTGACCGGAAGCTCTTCGGGATATCTGACGGCGGGGACGCGCGCGGTGCGTTCGGTGATCCTGCCCTCGGCCTTGGCGACGTCCGCCTCGATCTCGGCGAGTACGGCGGCCCGGGCCTCGGGCTTGCGGATCTTGCGCGCGCCTTCGAGCCTGCGGCCGAGACGGTGTGCGTCGCGCAGGGACAGCTCGGTCAGGCGGGGGGCGAGGGTGTCGAGGGCGGGGGCAGGATGCGTAGACATACGCGGTCCAGGATCTCACTTCGGCGAAATTCGTGGCTAACGATTTGTCTCCGGCGGGTTGGCATGATGCTACGTGTGGGCCGTACGGGTGATACGGGTCGTGCCGCCGGTGCTCAGTGATCGCTCGGTTGCGGAGGCACCGAAGGGGTGGGCCTGGCGTGGGCGACCCGCTCCCGGGCCATCGACTTCGCGGTGTTGGAGACGGCCTTGATGCCCAGGTACGCGGTCGTCATGCTGCTCACGGAGGTGAAGGCCGCGGTGAGCACGCCGACCGTCACGGACTTGTCGCCGTCCAGACGCCACACTCCGAAGACCGCGACACCCGCGATCGCGAGATTGCTGATGATCACCGCCAGCAGCCCGTAGCGGGCTCGGTCCCGCTCCAGCTCGACGTCCCCCATGGCCTTCGCCCGGCCCTCTCTCATGATCCCCCCACCCGCACGGTTGCCTCGACGCGCCAGACCGTAGCGTCCGTGCCGGGACATGCCAAGGCGGGCCGGCCCGCACGACGACGAAGGCCCCAGCGGCGCCTCCGGCGGAGGGTGCTGCCGACCATGGTCGCGGTGCGTGCGCCGGCATCGACACCGGCGGGCTGGACCAAGGCGCCGTCCGCCGGAGCGGGCAGGGTCTTCAGCTGCGCGGCGCCGTCGTTCCACCGCAGGGCGATGCCATGATCCTGAGCAGTGTCCTGGCCCACCGCGACCACGCCGCCGTACGCGACGGCGGCCGAGGAGAGAGGGCCGGCCCCGGCGGGTGCCTTGACCTGCCGGCGGCCACTGCCGTTCCGGTGCAAGCGCATGGCCGCGGTCGGTCTCGCTGGTCACCGCCCGGCCGACGGCCCCCATGCCGTCGGCTGTGTCGTCGGCGCCGTCCGCGGTCACCGCGTTCAGCTCCCGGGCGTCAGTGCAGTGCGACCTCGCCCGCGTGGACGGCGCGCAGGGCGCGCTCGACGGTCTCCTGGTTCTCGCCGACCGGAGCCACGTAGCCGATGACGTCGCGGGCGGCGTCCTCCCCGAGCATGCGGGTGATCACCCATGTGGCGAGATACTGGGACGCCAGGCAACCGCCCGCCGTGGCGATGTTCCCCTCGGCGTGGAACGGCGCGTCCAGCACGGTGACGTCGCAGGCTTCGACATAGGGCCGGCTTTTCATGTCCGTGCACGCCGGCATGCCCTGCAGCAACCCCAGCCGGGCGAGCACCAGCGCGCCGGAGCACTGCGCACCGATCAGCTGTCGCGAAGGGTCGAGCCGCAGCCTGGAGATCAGCCGTTCGTCCGCGACCACGTCACGCGCCTTCACGCCGCTACCGATCAGTACGACCTCGGCTTCGGTCACGAACTCCATCGGGCGCTGCCCGGTCACCTCGACGCCGTTCATCGACGTGACCACCGGCGTGGGCGTCGTGATGAAGGCCTCCAAGCCGTCCTTACGGCACCGGTTGATCAGCGCGGAAGCGATGAAACTGTCGAGTTCGTTGAACCCGTCGAAGGTGACCACGGCTACCTGCATCACGACTCCTTCACGTACGGCATCGGATCTGAAGTGTCCTCCGACGTGCCGTTCCGGGGCGAGAGCCAATCTGCGGCCGGTGGCATGCCTGCCGCTCGGCGTTTCGAGCTCCGGGCCTGAGCGCCGCAGTCACCGTCCCGCCGACCTGCTGACGTCCCGGGGCTCACCGGCGAACCCCGCAGCCATGCTTGCCGCACCGGTGCAACCCCTCGTTGTTCTTCCAGACGCAATCCACACCAGGCCAGAAGGCCCTCACCCATTTCAAGATCCCTCAGCCGAGACCTGCATCACCGTCCACAACCTCCCGGGACGGAACAGCTAGCGCACAGTCGGTGCAGCGGCCTCCACGAACGCGCTCAGCACCGCCTTGCAGTGTTGCGAGCGGCGGTCCCGTTCGGCCTCGTCGGGAGCCTCGTGCAGACAGTTCGCCAGTTCGAATGCAGTGTCGGCGAGTTGAAGCAGCCGCATGTTGTCGCAGACCAGCTGGACGCGGACCAGCGCCTGCCGGGCGGCGACGCGGGACTGGTAGGCGGCGAAGCGCGCCTCCTCCGCCGCGGGCGCCGACGGGTCCGCCTGGGCACTGAACCAGCGCACGTTCTGGCTGCGCCGGTAGTCGAAGACGACGCCCGCGAATTCGCTGTAGGTGGAAATGCGTTCCTGGCGCAGTTGCTCCGCCCGGGCCAGTTCCGCGCCGCCACGGCAGCGCGTCCCTGGAAGTAGTGCGTGACGATCGATCCGAGCAGAGTGCCGAGCACCGCTATCAGCGCCGCATCCAACGTTCCGTACTCCTCAACGTGCGGAAGATGAGTCGGCCTGACGAGACCGGTGCAACAGGCATCAGGTGCGGCAGGCGTAGGGCTACCGCGCACCCGCCCGGAAGGGCGTTGGATGACGCGCCCGCCGCGCCGGCGAGCTTAGCTTTGCCGCAACGGTTTTCAAGACCGCCCGGCCGTCGCTCCTCTTTCAAGACGTGTCGTGCACCGTGACCGTGCTGCCGTCAGCCGCTCCCGTCCCCGTGATGCCGACGGTGATCGTGTGGATGCCCTGCTGGTCCTGGGCGAAGTGCCCGCGGTGGCTCTTGCTGATGCCAAGGACCGGTGCTGGGAGATGCCGCCCTGGCAGCGAGCCGGCGCGAAGCCGGTCCCGCTGCCCGGGTCGGCGACACCGGCGCGCCTGCCGCCGCCGCTTGGCGCCGTGGCTTCCCGTGGTTCCCGCACGATCGGGCACGGACACGGCACGGGCACCTTCTGATCTGGAGCTCTATGAGGATCGGTCTTTGAAGGTCATACGGGCCGCGATGGGTGCTGTCGGAGCCATCAGTTGGCGCCGGCGGTCGCTGGAGTTGGTGTACTTCGCAGTTGTGCAACGGCCGTTACTCGGTTGATCGCGCTTTGGAAGGCTCTGTGCGCAGGCTGCGCACGAAGAGCGGCACCGACAGCAGGAGCAGTAATCCTTCGACGGCCAGGCTGACCAGTCCGAGGGGCTCCGTCCAATTGCCTATGTCGTCGCCGGCGCCGGGCAGTCCCGGGCCTCTGGTGAGGATGTAGCCCAGCAGGGGGCCGGCGGCGACCCCGGCCGCCAGCAGCCATCCCGGTCGCGGGAGGCCGGCGAGGAGCAGCACCGCGGTGATCACGGCCGCAATCTCCAGGACGTGGTAGGCGACTCCGATGTAGTAGGGATCTCTCGTTGCCGTAATGCCGCCTTGGTCCACGATGTGGATGGCAGCCACTGCGAGGCTGAGTAGAGCTCCTGCCCACCGGGCCGCCCAGATGGTTCCCGTCACTGTCCCGGCTTGGTGTGGCATGCGGCCGTACCTTCTCCTTGCTTCAGCAGCCGGCTCCGGTCATGGCGAGCAGCAGGTCTGGCATGCGATGAAGGCCGGACACCGTCACAACTGCAATTTCGCGTTCATGCCAGTTCACAGGCGCTCTTGCCGGCGTCCGGCCAGTCTCGCGTCCAGGGCAGTCAGTGCAGCTCATCGAGTGCCTGCTGGAAGGCGGCTTGGTGCTTGGCCTCGTCGGCGGCCGTGTCGCGGAAGTAGCCGGCGGCGGCGGTGTCGCCGACAGCGGTGGCTCGCTTGGCGAACCCCGGGTACAGGGTGGTCGCTTCGTTATGCTCCCCTGTGATGGCCTTGTCCAGGTTCGTCTTCGTCGTGCGGACCAGGCCGGCCAGGACCGCTTCTTCGGCGAAGTGCTCGTGCAATTCGACCCCGGCGGTGCCCTCGAACAGGC
>NZ_JAYWVC010000029.1:0-60883 GCF_036281785.1 Streptomyces chiangmaiensis
GCGGCCCCCGTCGAGGACGGCGATGCGGTCGGCGAGATTGAGGGTGGAGCGCCGGTGGGCGATCAGCAGCGTCGTCCGGCCCTGCATGACCTGCTTGAGCGCCTCGTGGATCTCGTGCTCCACACGGGCGTCCACCGCGGAGGTCGCGTCATCGAGGACCAGCAGGCGAGGGTCGGTCAGGATCGCGCGGGCGAGGGCGATGCGCTGGCGCTGGCCGCCGGAGAGGGTCAGGCCGTGCTCGCCCACCTTGGTCGCGTACCCCTGGGGCAGCTCGGCGATGAAGCGGTCGGCCTGGGCGGCGCGCGCGGCCTGCGCGATCTGCTCGTCGGTCGCGTCGGGACGGCCGTAGGCGATGTTGTTGCGGACCGTGTCCGAGAACAGGAACGAGTCCTCGGGGACCAGGCCGATCGCGGCGCGCAGCGACTCGAGCGCCAGCTCGCGCACGTCGTGGCCGCCGACAAGGACGGCCCCGTGCGTCACGTCGTAGAAGCGCGGGAGGAGCAGCGAGACCGTGGACTTGCCGGAGCCGGAGGAGCCGACGACGGCGAGGGTCTCACCGGGGCGGATCTCGAAGGAGAGCCCGTCGAGGACCGGCCGCCCGTCGTGGTAGGCGAAGGAGACATCGTCGAACTCGACGGTCGCCGGAGCGTCGGCGGGCAGCTCCTTGGTGCCGTCCTCCAGCGACGGCTCGGTGTCGATCAGCTCCAGGACGCGCTCGGCGCCCGCGCGGGCCTGCTGGCCGACGGTGAGGACGACGGCCAGCATGCGCACCGGGCCGACGAGCTGGGCGAGGTAGGAGGAGAAGGCGACGAAAGTGCCGAGCGTGATGTGCCCGCGCACCGCGAGCCAGCCACCGAGGGCCAGCATGGCGACCTGGCCGAGGGCGGGCACCGCCTGGAGCGCCGGGGTGTAGACGGCGTTCAGGCGGATGGTGCGCATCCGGCCCGCGAAGAGCCGGCGCCCGACCTGCCGGAGCTTTCCGGTCTCCTGCTCCTCCTGACCGAAGCCCTTCACCACGCGTACGCCGCTGACGGCGCCGTCGACCACGCCCGCCACGGCGGCGGCCTGGGCCTGCGCGTACCAGGTGGCCGGATGCAACCGGGTGCGGCTGCGTTTGGCGACGAACCACAGGGCCGGCGCGACGGCCAGCGCGACCAGGGTCAGCGGCAGTGACAGCCACGCCATGATCGCCAGGGAGATCAGAAAGAGCAGGAGGTTCCCGATGGTCATCGGGAGCATGAAGAGGAGTCCCTGGATCAGCTGCAGGTCGCTGGTGGCGCGGCCGACGACCTGTCCGGTGGACAGGGCGTCCTGACGCCGGCCGTCCAGCCGGGTGATCGTCCCGTACATCTCCGTCCGCAGGTCGTGCTGGACGTCGAGGGCGAGCCGTCCGCCGTAGTAGCGGCGGATGTAGGTCAGGAGGTAGACGAGGACGGCCGCACCGACGAGGGCGCCGGCCCAGGGCGCCATGGACCGGGTGCGGGCCCCGACCACGTCGTCGATGATCACCTTGGTGACCAGTGGGACGACCGCCAGGACGGCCATGCCGCCGAGGGAGGACCCGAGTGCCAGGACGACGTCCTTCGGGTGACGCCACGCGTACCCCGCGAGCCGCAGCGCCCAGCCGCGTTGCTCCCCCTCGTGCACTGCCACGCCGCACCCTTCCTGCCGTCTGAGATCGTCCTGATCTTCCGCAATGGACCAACGCGGACCGGGACGGATTTCATCCCTCCGCAACAATCCCGGGCCGGGCCCGTTCGCGTTCGGGTGTCGGTGACGTCTCCGGCCGAGTACCACGACCTCGTCCGGGCTGCCGGAGCGCAACGTCGCACGGCTCCGGGCACGGTGTGACGAGCCTGGTGCCGTCGCGGTCGACGAACAGGCCCTCGGTGTCGAATCCGGCGCCCTTCTCGCCGGTGAGGTTCACCACACTCGTGGGCTTCAGGCTGCCCCGGCCGAGGGTGAAGAGCGACGAGCAGTCGGAGAGTGCGGCTGTCCGACCGTCGCGGTCGACGGAGAGCGCGGGAAAGTTGCCGACGAAGGTGCCCTCGTACGTCGTCTTGTCGCGGGCGTCGGAGACGCTCTCCATGTCGACGTGGGAGGAGCACGCGCGGGTGGCCGTGGCGGTCCCGCTGGAAAAGGGCCCGGCGGCGGCCGGCGAGGCGGCCGCCGCCGGGGTGGCGGTTAAGGTGGCGAGCAGGATTCCCAGCCGCATGCCGCCGCCGTAGGGCGAGGCGCGCGGCACGGGGATGGACTCCCCCGTGAATCACGGGGAGTCGGACCGTGTCAGCTCTCGGGGACCGCCGGCATGGCCTCCTGCGGCCGGCTCGTGGGCACGTACGCCTTCGTGGTGACGGTCGTCGGCACCAGATCCTTGTGGATGGCCTTGGCCACGTTCTGGATGGTGGTGACTCCGTAGCTCATGGTGCTGTTGTCCTGGGTGAGCACGGTGATCATGTAGTCGTGGCCGCGCCCGTTGAACGTGCCGACACTGTGGATGCGCCAGCCGTGCGTCGCACGCGGCAGCCAGCCGTTCTTGACGTGCACGGAGACGCCCGAGGGCGCGCCCGCCGGGGTGCCCCAGCGCTGCGAGGAGACGACCTTCCCCATCAGCTTCAGGATGTACGCGCGGGAGTTGTCGCTGAGCACCGAGTTCTTGGCGGTGATGAGCTTGAGCAGCTTCTGCTCGTCCTGCACGTTGATCTGGGTCAGGCCCCAGTAACCGTTCGCGCCCGGCCTGGTCCGGGTCATCCCGGCCGCGGCGAGGAAGCCCTTGATCTTGGTCAGGCCGAGCTGTTTCCACAGCGCGCTGGTCGCATTGTTGTCCGACTTGGTGATCATCGCCGTGGTGAGGCTGACCTCGCGGCCGGTCAGATAGCGATTGTGCTTCTTGGCGTCCCACAGCAGCGTGGCGAGCACGGTCACCTTGACGACGCTGGCCGAGTCGTAGGCACTGGTGCTGCGCAGCGAGCAGATGGTGCCGGTGGAGCGGTCGTAGAGGCCGACCGCCACGGTCCCCTTGCGGCCGGAGAGCGCCGCGGTGATGTCCTTCTGCAGTTTGGCGGCCAGGCCCGCCTTGCCCGAGGTGCAGCTGACCGCCGGCGGTGGGGGTGCCCCCTGCTCGAGCGAAGTCGAGCGCTTGGGGGAGGCAGCGGCGGGCGCGGTGGCGGCCACGAGCGGTATGAGCATCCCGGCACCGAGGCTCGCGCAGAGCACACGGGTACGCCGGGACATCCGATGTGTCATGGAAGTCCCCATCCCCTTGTGTGGAGTGGACGTGCCCGGGCACGTCCGACTCCATGACGCACAGGCATGGGTGAAAGGTTGTACGAGGCATCACCCTGGCCCCGGAGGATGCGCACGCGAGCGCCGCCTCGGGAGGCGGCGCCCCGGGTCCCGGGCCGGAGCCGGGCGCGCGATCAGGCCAGATGCGTTGGCGCGAACATGCGCAGCACCGCCGGAAGCACGACGACCGACGGGCCCGGCGCGGTCAGTGCCTTCGCCAGGTCGCTCTCCAGCGTCTCGGGGGACGTCCGCACCCCCGGGACGCCGAACGACTCGGCGAGGGCCACATAGTCCGGGCGCGTCAGCTCGGTCGCCGTGGTCTGGCCGAAGGCGTCCGTCATGTACTCGCGCAGGATGCCGTAGCCACCGTCGTCGACGATCAGCCAGGTGACGTCGAGGTCGTACTGCCGTGCCGTCGCCAGCTCGGCGATGGAGTACAGCGCGCCCCCGTCGCCCGAGACCGCGAGGACCGGCCGCGTCGGGTCCGCCACGGCGGCGCCGAGTGCGGCCGGGAAGCCGTAGCCGAGGCCGCCCGCGCCCTGCGCCGAGTGCATGGTGTTCGTCCCCCGCGGGTCGAAGGCCGACCACGCCCAGTAGGCCAGGATCGTCATGTCCCAGAAGGACGGTGAACCGGACGGCAGGGCGCGGCGCACCGAGGCCAGCACGTCCTGCTCCAGGGCGAGTTCCTGGGACGCGATACGGTCACCGACCTTCGCCAGCAGCGTTCGTACCCGCTCCGGTGCCGTCTCGTCCTGCCGGTCGGCCACCGTCTCCAGCAGCGCCTGCAACGCCAGGCGCGCGTCCGCGTGGATGCCGAGGGCGGGGTGGTTGGACTCCAGTTTGCCGAGGTCGGCCTCGATCTGGACCACTCGGCCGCGCGGCGTGAACGTGTGGTAGTTCGACGACAGTTCGCCAAGACCCGAGCCGACCACCAGCAGCACGTCCGCGTCCTCGAGGAAGTCCGTGGTGTGGCGGTCCTCGAGCCAGGACTGGAGGGACAGAGGGTGCTTCCAGGGGAACGCTCCCTTGCCGCCGAAGGTGGTGACCACGGGGGCGTTCAGCTTCTCGGCGAGCCGGAGGAGCTTGCCGGTGGCGTCCGCCCGGACCACTCCCCCGCCCGCGATGATCGCCGGGCGCTCGGCGCGGGAGAGCAGGTCGGCGGCGACCGCGGTCAGTTCGGGGCGCGGCACCAGTTCGTCAGGGGTCGCGTCCACCGCCGTGACCACCGGCAGGCTCGTCTCCGCGAGGAGCACGTCCTGCGGGATCTCCACCCACACCGGCCCGTGCGGGGCCGTCAGCGCGGACTTCCACGCCGCCGCGATCGACGACGGGATCTGCGACGGGGTGCGGACCGTGTGCACGGACTTGACCACGCCCCGGAAGGAGGCGGCCTGGTCGGGGAGTTCGTGCAGATACCCGTGGCGGCCACCGCCCAGACCCGCGGTCGGGATCTGGCTGCTGATCGCCAGGACCGGGGCCGAGGCGGCCGCCGCCTCCTGGAGGGCGGCCAGGGAGGTCAGCGCGCCCGGGCCGGTGGACACCAGGAGCGGGGCGGCCTCGCCCGTGATCCGGCCGTACGCGTCCGCCGCGAAGCCCGCGTTGTTCTCGACCCGCAGCCCGACGTACCGCAGCGCGGAGCGCCGGAGCGCGTCGAACATGCCGAGGGCGTGCTGGCCGGGCAGGCCGAAGACCGTCGTGGCGCCCAGCCCTGCCAGCGTCTCCACGACCAGGTCCCCGCCGTTGCGGCCGGTCATCACGTGGCGCGCAGCGCCTCCATGAGGGGTGGTGGTCGGGTGACGGGTGGGAGGGCTGAGCGCGGCCTCCGTCTGCGCCGCCGTCGGACGCAGGACCAGCTCGTGGTCGTGGGTCACTTGGTCTCGGCCCCCTCACCGGCACGGGCCGCCGCGATCCGGCGGGTCATGAGGGTCGTCAGCTCGTACGCGGTGTGGGACGCGGCCACCGACGTGATCTCCGCGTGGTCGTACGCGGGCGCCACCTCGACCACGTCGGCCGAGACAAGGTTGCAGGAGGCAAGGCCGCGCAGGATCTCCAGCAGCTCACGCGAGGTCATACCGCCGGCCTCGGGGGTGCCGGTGCCGGGGGCGTGCGCCGGGTCGAGGCAGTCGATGTCGATGGAGATGTACAGCGGGCGGTCGCCGATGCGCTGACGGAGCTGGTCGGCGACCTCGTCCGCGCCGCGCCGGTAGATGTCGGCGGACGTGACGATGCCGAAGCCCATCTTCTCGTCGTCGGTGAGGTCCTGCTCGCCGTACAGCGGGCCGCGGGTGCCGACGTGGGAGAGCGCGGAGGTGTCGAGGATGCCCTCCTCGACGGCGCGGCGGAACGGGGTGCCGTGCGTGTACTCGGCGCCGAAGTAGGTGTCCCAGGTGTCGAGGTGGGCGTCGAAGTGCAGCAGGGCCACCGGGCCGTGCTTCTTCGCCACCGAGCGCAGCAGCGGCAGCGCGATGGTGTGGTCGCCGCCGAGCGTCATCAGATGGGCGCCCGTGCCGAGCAGTTCGTCGGCAGCGGCCTCGATGGTCTCCACCGCCTCGTTGATGTTGAACGGGTTCACCGCGATGTCGCCGCCGTCCGCGACCTGGGCGAGCGCGAAGGGAGAGGCGCCCTGCGCCGGGTTGTACGGGCGCAGCAGACGGGACGCCTCACGGATCGCATTGCCGCCGAAGCGGGCGCCGGGCCGGTAGGAGACGCCCGAGTCGAAGGGCACACCGACCACCGCGACGTCGGCGGTGCCGACCTCGTCGAGGCGGGGCAGCCGGGCGAAGGTCGCGGGGCCCGCATACCGCGGAATGCGGGACGAGTCGACGGGGCCGCGGGGCCGGCTGTCGCCTGCTGCGGTGTTCTCGGTGCTGCTCATCGTCGGACCCCTCCAGGTCATGCGAGTTTCCTCCAGTGTCACGGACCCCCAAGGGGCCCGCCCGGCTCGGCAGCCACGCGGCTGCCGAGCCGAAGCATTGGGGCTGGACGCCCACCACCGCGGGCTCGTCCGCGGTGGTCGCGCCACGGCCCGCGAGCCGCTCGCGCCAGGTGGCCGGCACGGCCTCGTCCGTCGGCTTCGTGGGTCTCGGGGACGCGGTCGGCTGTCGGCTCGACCGGTGAGGACGGCAACGGCTCGCGGGGGACATCCGCCCCGTACCCACGGCTGCCGGTCTGGACCGACCCTAGGTGGCCGGAAAGCGACTCTGAAGTGTACGTTTCATCTACTCGAACGGAGCGTGATGGAGGAACCGTCCACCATGCCGGACACCGTGCCGCCCTCGGCACCGGCGGTGCCGCCGACCCCACCGGTGCCGCTCTCCGCCCTGCTCGCCAGGGAGGACCTGGCCCTGCGGCAGATCGCGGGGCCGAGGGACCCGGGCACCGTGATCCACTGGGCACACACCTCCGAGATGGCGGATCCCTATCCGTATCTGCTGGGCGGCGAGCTGCTGTTGACGGCGGGTGTGCACGTCCCGGAGACCGCGGGCCCGCATGAGGGCGCCCACGGACGGCCCGTGGCGGGGCTGGGGAGTATTTCGACGACTATGTCTCCCGGATCGTGGCGGCGGGCGGCGCGGCGCTCGGTTTCGGACTTGCGCCCGTGCACGACACGGTGCCGCGGGCACTGGTGGCCGCCTGCGACCGGCACGGACTGCCGCTCCTCGAGGTGCCGCCGCAGACGACCTTCTCCGGTGTGGCCCGGGCGGTGTGGCAGCTGATGGCACGGGCCCGCCTCGCCGAGCTGCGCCGGGTCACCGAGGCCCAGCGGAGTCTGGCCGCGGCGGCGGCGCGCCCCGAGCCGGTGCCCTCGGTGCTGCGGCAGCTGGCCCAGCGGCTGACCGGCTGGTCGGCGCTCTACGGACCGGACGGGGCGAAGATCGCGACAGCGGGCCGGGAGCCGGTCTCCGAGGCGCAGGAGGCTCTGGCGGAGCTGGCGCGGGTCGTGCGGCCGGCCGTGTCGTCCGGCGCTCCCGCGGGGGCGGCCCGCCCGCAGCCGGCCGGGCGACCCGCACCGTCCTCCGCCGCCGACACCGTGGCCGCGACCCACCTCGCCGCCTACGCCCTCGGGCCCGGTCAGGGCTTCGTGCTCGGTGTCGCGTCGCCGCGCCGCGACCCGGGTGACCACACCATCGCATCGGTCGCCGCCGTCCTCCTCTCCCTTCTGACCGGCGAGCGCCAGAGCGGCCACGACGCGACGCGGTCCTCGGCGCTCGTACGGCTGCTGCTGGGAGCCGCGCCGGAGGCGGTCGCGCCGCTGCTCGGGGCCGATCGATGGCTCGTCGTGCATGCTCGAGCGGACGCCAGGGCGCCCTCGGGCCCAGGGCCCCGCGAGGGAGGAACGGACGCCCAGGACTCGGTGGCCGCCTCCGCGCTCGGCGCCGCCCTCGGCTCCGCACTGGTCGACGTCGCGGACGGTGTCGTCCGGGTCCTCGTCCCGGCCGACCGTGAACCCGCCCCGCAGCCCGGCTGGACCCTCGGCGTCAGCGCCGCCGTCGCCCCGCGCGACTGGCCCGCCGCCGACACCCAGGCCTCCCGCGCACTGGCCCGCGCCCGCGCCACCCGGGCGCCGCTGGTGCGCCACGGCGAGCGCACGGGTCTGTCCGACCTGGTCCCGCCCGCGCAGGCGGAACTGCACGCCCGCACCCTGCTCGCGCCGCTGTCGGGCGCCCCCGCGCTGACCGAGACCCTGCGCACCTGGCTCTCTCTGCACGGCAGCTGGGACCGCACGGCGGTGGCGCTCTCGGCCCACCGCAACACGGTCCGCCAGCGCATCGCCCGCTGCACGGCATTGCTGCGGGTGAACCTCGACGATCCCGACGTACGCATGGAACTGTGGTTCGCGCTGAAGCGGGTGGGGCGGGACTGACGAGCCGGGGCGCTTTCCCGAGTGACCCACGTCCCATGGTGCGGGACACCGGCCCCGGCCGCCGCCGCGCCCGGCAGAATGGGTGCCATGCCGATACCCGCGATCCCCAGCCGCGCCGAACTGGTCGACCACCTCGTACGGACCCGTATCGCGGGCGACGTCGCCACGCCCCGCGAGAACAACCTCTCCCACTACCGCAAGCTCGCGAACGGCGACCGCAACTACTGGCTCGGCCTGGAGCTCGAGGACCGCTGGAACGACGAGCAGGACGTCCTCGCGGTCATGGCGGAGCGCTGCGGCGTCAACGACGACCCCGAGTACCGCTACGGTCAGGACACCATCGATCCCGAACTGACCGTCGACGCCCTGGAACGCCTCGCGGCACGCCTGCGCAAGGCCGCCGACGGGGAACAGCGCGTCCTGTTCGCCACCGGTCACCCCGGCGGGCTGCTCGACGTCCACCGCACCACCGCCGCCGCGCTGCGCGCCGCGGGCTGCGAGATCGTCGTCATCCCGGGCGGGTTGCAGACGGAGGAGGGCTACGTCATGCAGTTCGCCGACGTGGCCGTCCTGGAGCACGGAGCCACCCTGTGGCACACCCACTCCGGCGAGCCGATGCGCGAGATCCTGAAGGGCCTGGAGCGCGAGGGCCGCCCGCTGCCGGACCTGGTGGTCGCCGACCACGGCTGGGCGGGCCGCGCGGGCCAGTCCGGGATCGACTCCGTCGGGTACGCCGACTGCAACGACCCGGCCCTGTTCCTCGCCGAGGCCGAGGGCACCGTCCAGGTGACGGTCCCCCTCGACGACCATGTGACGAGCCCGCGCCACTACGACCCGCTGACGGCGTACCTGCTGAACGCGGCGGGGCTGGCCTGAGCACTCCGGAAGGTCATGTCGCGACCGGGGCGCGGCGTTCGGTCACGGACACACCCTCGGACCCGCGAGCCCAGGGTGTGTCCGGCCCGATCCGCGGGCGACCGTCACCGCGGGACGCGGACCACGCCTTCCTGGATCACCGTGATGGCCAGCCGGCCGTCCTGGGTGTAGATACGGGCCTGGCCGAGCCCGCGCCCGCCGTACGCCGAAGGGGACTCCTGGTCGTACAGGAGCAAGTCGTCGGCCCGGAACGGGCGGTGGAACCACATCGCGTGGTCCAGTGAGGCCCCGACGACGTCGCCGACGGCCCAGCCGCCGCGTCCGTGCGCAAGCAGGACGGAGTCGAGGAGCGTCATGTCGGAGACGTATGTGGCGAGGACGACGTGCAGCAGCGGATCGTCGTCGAGCTTGCCCTCGGTGCGGAACCACACCTGGGAGTGCGGATCGCGCGGCTCGCCGAACCTCCCGTACGGCGGCTCGTCGACGTAGCGCAGATCGACCGCCTCTCGTGCCTCCAGAAGTCGCTCCACCACGTCGGACGGGAGGTGGCCGTAGTCGCGCATCCGCTCGTGCGAGGTGAGGAGCGTCTCCGGGTCGGGCGCGGGCGGCATCGTGGCCTGATGGTCCAGGCCGTCCTCGTGCGTCTGGAAGGACGCGGAGAGGTGGAAGATCGGCTTGCCGTGCTGCACCGCGACGACCCGGCGTGTGGTGAAGGAGCGGCCGTCGCGGATGCGGTCGACCTCGTAGACGATGGGCGCCCCCGGGTCCCCGGGACGCAGGAAGTACGCGTGCAGGGAGTGGGCGGGCCGGTCCGCGGGGACCGTCCGCCCTGCGGCGACCAGTGCCTGGGCCGCCACCTGCCCGCCGAAGACGCGCGGGACGACGGCGGACCGGGACTGTCCACGGAAGATGTCCTGCTCGATCCGCTCCAGGTCGAGCAGATCGAGCAGGGACTGCAGTGCCTGACTCATGGGGTCAGTTGTATCGGGCGATCTTTTCGGGGACCTTACAGGCCCATGTCCTTGGCGATGATCGACTTCATGATCTCGCTGGTCCCGCCGTAGATCCGGTTGACGCGGTTGTCGGCGTACAGACGGGCGATCGGGTACTCGTTCATGTAGCCGTAGCCACCGTGCAGCTGGAGGCAGCGGTCGATGACGCGATGCGCGACCTCGGTGCAGAAGAGCTTGGCGGACGCGGCCTCGGCCGGGGTCAGCTCACCGGCGTCCAGGGCCTCCAGGGCGCGGTCGGCGACCGCCTCGGCGGCGTCCACCTCGGCCTGGCAGGCGGCCAGCTCGAACTTGGTGTTCTGGAAGTGGGCGACCGGCTTGCCGAAGACGATGCGGTCCTGCACGTACTGCTGGGCGAACCGGACGGCCGCCTTGGCCTGCGCGTACGCGCCGAAGGCGATGCCCCAGCGCTCGGACGGGAGGTTGGCGCCCAGGTAGTAGAAGCCCTTGTTCTCCTCGCCGAGCAGGTCCTCGACCGGGACCTTCACGTCGACGAACGCCAGCTCGGCGGTGTCGGAGGTCTTCAGACCGAGCTTGTCGAGCTTGCGGCCGACCGAGTAGCCCTCGGACTTGGTGTCCACCGCGAACAGGGAGATGCCGTGGCGGCGGTCCTCGGCGGTCGGCGCGGAGGTGCGGGCGCAGACGATGACCCTGTCGGCGTGGACGCCACCGGTGATGAAGGTCTTGGCGCCGTTGAGCACGTAGTGCGTACCGTCCTCGGAGAGCTTGGCGGTGGTCTTCATGCCCGCGAGATCGGAGCCGGTACCCGGCTCGGTCATCGCGATGGCCCACATCTCCTCGGCGGAGACGAACTTCGGGAGGTACCGCTTCTTCTGCTCGTCGGTGGCGAGCATCTTCAGGTAGGGCAGAGCGAGCAGCACGTGCACGCCCGAGCCGCCGAAGGTGACGCCCGCGCGGGCGGTCTCCTCGTACTGGATCGCCTCGAACTTGTGCGTCTCCAGGCCGGCGCCGCCGAACTCCTCCGGCACGTTGATGCCGAACAGACCGAGCTCGGCGAGCTTGTGGTAGAACTCGCGCGGCGCCTGGCCGGCGGCGAACCACTCGTCGTAGACCGGAACGACCTCGGCCTCGATGAAGGCGCGCAGGGTCTCCCGGAATGCCTCGTGGTCCTCGTTGAACACCGTACGGCGCACCGCCGCCACCGCCCTTCTGTGCGCCTGAACCGGCGCCGCTCTCGCGTACCTGGCTGCCCGCCGTCCGGGACCTTCGACCGGTGATCGCCGTCCCCTGGCTAAGCGCTTGCTCAGCAGCACGTTACCGGCCGGTCACGACGGTCGTCCAGAGCAGCCGATGCGTAACGCTCGTCACGCTTGCGGAGCAGCCTCCTCACTCCGACCCGGCCGCCGCGAACGCCCCCCTCGCCATCCGGTGCAGCAGCCCCGCCGTCACCCCGCGGCCCGGGAGCGAACCCGGGCGCCCCAGGTGCGGTGTCGAGTTGAGCAGGCCGAACACCGAGTGCACGGCCGAGCGGGCAGTCGGCTCGGCCAGGTCCGGATAGACCTCACGGACGACCCCCACCCACAGCTCGACGTACTGCCGCTGCAACTGGCGCACGAGTTTGCGGTCGGTGTCCCGGAGGCGGTCCAGCTCACGGTCGTGCAGGGTGATCAGGGGACGGTCGTCGAGCGCGAAGTCGATGTGCCCCTCGATCAGCGAGTCGAGGACCCTCCCGGGGTCGCGCCCCGCGGGCTCCCCGTCGGCCTCGGCGACCCGCCGCCTGGCCCCGGTCAGCAGCTGCCCGCTGATCCCCACGAGCAGCTCGGCGAGCATCGCGTCCTTGCCCGCGAAGTGCCGGTACAGACCGGGTCCGCTGATGCCGACCGCGGCTCCTATCTCGTCGACCCCGACGCCGTGGAAGCCGCGCTCGGCGAACAGCCGCGCGGCCTCCTTGAGGATCTGCTCGCGACGGGTGGGGGCGTCGGTTCTCGTGGCCATGAAATCGATTCTAGACAGGGAGGTTAGCGCTCGTTAACCTGAAGGAAATGCGTTAACGCTCATTAACAAGGTGAGGGGACCGCAGGATGCTGGAGGCACCGGAGCTGACGAGCGCGGCCAACCCCGCGTCGGAGGCCTGGCGGGCCAATGAAGAGGCGCATCGCGCGCTCGGCGAGGAGCTGCGCGCGAAGCTGGCCACCGCCCGGCTGGGCGGCGGCGAGAAGGCCCGCGCGCGCCATACGGCACGCGGCAAGCTGCTGCCGCGCGACCGTGTGGACACCCTGCTGGATCCCGGGTCGCCCTTCCTGGAGCTGGCGCCCCTCGCCGCCGAAGGGATGTACGACGGGCAGGCGCCCGCCGCCGGGGTGATCACCGGGATCGGGCGGATCAGCGGCCGTGAGTGTGTGATCGTCGCCAACGACGCCACGGTCAAGGGCGGCACGTACTACCCGATGACGGTGAAGAAGCACCTGCGCGCGCAGGAGGTGGCGCTCGAGAACGGCCTCCCCTGCGTCTACCTCGTCGACTCCGGAGGCGCCTTCCTGCCCATGCAGGACGACGTGTTCCCCGACCGCGAGCACTTCGGGCGGATCTTCTACAACCAGGCGCGGATGTCCGGCGCCGGCATTCCCCAGATCGCGGCCGTCCTCGGCTCGTGCACGGCGGGCGGGGCGTACGTCCCGGCGATGAGCGACGAGGCCGTCATCGTGCGCAGCCAGGGCACGATCTTCCTCGGCGGCCCACCCCTGGTGAAGGCGGCCACCGGCGAGGTGGTGACCGCGGAGGAGCTGGGCGGCGGCGAGGTCCACGCGCGGGTGTCGGGGGTGACAGACCACCTCGCGGAGGACGACGCGCACGCGCTGCGAATCGTGCGGACCATCGTCTCGACCCTTCCCGCGCGCGGTCCGCTGCCCTGGGAGGTCGTCCCTGCGGTGGAGCCGAAGGTGGACCCGTACGGGTTGTACGGCGCCGTGCCGGTCGACTCCCGCACCCCCTATGACGTGCGCGAGGTCATCGCGCGCGTGGTGGACGGATCGCGCTTCGCCGAGTTCAAGGCGGAGTTCGGGCAGACCCTCGTCACCGGCTTCGCCCGGATCCACGGCCACCCGGTCGGGATCGTCGCCAACAACGGCATCCTGTTCTCCGAGTCCGCCCAGAAGGGCGCCCACTTCATCGAGCTGTGCGACCAGCGTGGCATCCCGCTGGTGTTCCTGCAGAACATCTCCGGCTTCATGGTCGGGCGGGACTACGAGGCGGGCGGTATCGCCAAGCACGGCGCCAAGATGGTCACGGCGGTCGCCTGTACGCGCGTGCCGAAGCTCACGGTCGTCGTCGGCGGCTCGTTCGGCGCGGGCAACTACTCGATGTGCGGCCGGGCGTATTCACCGCGCTTCCTGTGGATGTGGCCAAACGCCAAGATCTCGGTGATGGGCGGCGAACAGGCCGCGTCGGTCCTCGCGACCGTCAAGCGCGACCAGCTTCAGGCGCGCGGGGAGTCCTGGCCGCTGGAGGACGAGGAGGCCTTCAAGGCCCCGATCCGCGCGCAGTACGAGCGTCAGGGGAACGCCTACTACGCGACGGCCCGCCTCTGGGACGACGGCGTGATCGACCCGATGGAGACCCGGCAGGTGCTGGGACTGGCCTTGACCGCCTGTGCCAACGCCCCGCTGGGTGAGCCCGGCTTCGGCGTCTTCCGGATGTGAGGGGATCCATGTTTGACACGGTGCTTGTGGCCAACCGGGGCGAGATCGCCGTCCGGGTCATCCGCACGTTGCGGTCTCTCGGGGTGCGCTCGGTGGCCGTCTTCTCCGACGCGGACGCCGACGCCCGGCACGTCCGGGAGGCCGACACGGCGGTACGGATCGGGGCGGCGCCCGCGGCCGAGAGCTATCTGTCCGTGGAGCGGCTGCTCGAGGCCGCCGCACGGACCGGCGCCCAGGCAGTGCACCCGGGGTACGGCTTCCTCGCGGAGAACGCCGCCTTCGCGCGAGCGTGCGCGGAGGCGGGGTTCGTCTTCATCGGGCCCCCCGCGGAGGCCATCTCCCTGATGGGCGACAAGATCCGGGCCAAGGAGACGGTTCGGGCCGCCGGGGTCCCGGTCGTCCCGGGATCGAGCGGCAGCGGCCTGACGGACGACGAACTGGCCGCAGCTGCCCGGGAGATCGGCGTGCCCGTGCTGCTCAAGCCGTCGGCCGGCGGTGGCGGCAAGGGCATGCGGCTGGTGCGGGAGCCGGAGCGGCTGGACGAGGAGATCGCCGCCGCCCGTCGTGAGGCCCGCGCCTCCTTCGGCGACGACACGCTGCTCGTCGAGCGCTGGATCGACCGGCCGCGCCACATCGAGATCCAGGTCCTGGCGGACGGCCACGGGAACGTGGTGCACCTGGGCGAGCGCGAGTGCTCGCTCCAGCGCCGCCACCAGAAGATCATCGAGGAGGCGCCCAGCGTGCTCCTCGACGAGGCGACACGATCGGCAATGGGCGAGGCCGCCGTCCAGGCGGCCCGCTCGTGCGGGTACGAGGGCGCGGGCACGGTGGAGTTCATCGTGCCGGGCAACGACCCCTCCTCCTACCACTTCATGGAGATGAACACCCGCCTCCAGGTCGAGCACCCGGTCACCGAGCTGGTCACGGGCCTGGACCTGGTCGAGTGGCAGCTGCGGGTGGCGGCGGGCGAGCCCCTGTCCTTCGGGCAGCGGGACATCTCGCTCACCGGGCACGCCATCGAGGCCCGTATCTGCGCCGAGGACCCGGCCCGCGGCTTCCTCCCGTCCGGCGGCACGGTGCTGTCGCTGCACGAACCACAGGGTGACGGGGTGCGCACCGACTCCGGGCTGACGGAGGGCACCGAGGTCGGCAGCCTGTACGACCCGATGCTCTCGAAGGTCATCGCCTACGGCCCCGACCGCGCGACCGCGCTGCGCAAGCTGCGTGCGGCCCTCGCGCGGACCGTCACCCTGGGCGTGCAGACCAACGCCGGCTTCCTGCGCCGTCTGCTGGCCCATCCGGCCGTCATGGCGGGCGATTTGGACACCGGTCTGGTGGAGCGGGAGGTGGACGGCCTCGTCACGACGGAGGTCCCGGAGGAGGTCTACGAGGCCGCTGCCGCCGTCCGTCTGGACGCGCTGCGGCCGCGCGGCGAGGGCTGGACCGACCCGTTCGCCGTGCCGAGCGGCTGGCGCCTCGGGGGCGAGCCCAAGCCCGTGGTCTTCTCCCTGCGGGTGTTCGAACCGGTGGAGCACGCCCTCCGGGGCACCCACACGGTCACCGAGGACGGGGTTTCCGTCGTCCTGGACGGCGTACGCCACACGTTCCACCGCGCCGCCGACTGGCTGGGCCGCGACGGCGACGCCTGGCACGTGCGCGACCACGACCCGGTCGCCGCGTCGCTCACCGGTGCCGCCCGGGCCGGCACCGACTCGCTGACCGCGCCCATGCCGGGGACGGTGACCGTCGTGAAGGTGGCCGTCGGGGACGAGGTGACCGCCGGGCAGAGCCTGCTGGTCGTCGAGGCGATGAAGATGGAGCACGTCATCTCCGCCCCGCACGCCGGGACCGTCGCCGAACTCGACGTCACCCCCGGCACGACGGTCGCCATGGATCAGGTGCTGGCTGTGATCGCACCCCACGAGGACGGCCAGATGGCCAGGGAGGTGGAGAAGTGACCGCGCAGGGACTGCCCATGGTCGTACCGTCCGAGGACCTGCCCCCGAAGGTCAGGATCCACGAGGTCGGCGCGCGTGACGGACTGCAGAACGAAGGACGCACGGTCCCGACGGAGGTGAAGGCGGAGTTCATCCGCCGGCTCGCCGACGCGGGCCTGACCACCATCGAGGCCACCAGCTTCGTCCACCCCAAGTGGGTGCCCCAACTCGCGGACGCGGAGCAGTTGTTCCCGCTCGTGAGCGACCTGCCGGTGGCGCTCCCGGTCCTCGTGCCGAACCAACGCGGCCTGGACCGCGCCCTCGCGCTGGGCGTACGCCGGGTGGCCGTCTTCGCGAGCGCCACCGAGTCCTTCGCGAAGGCCAACCTCAACCGCACACTGGACGAGTCCCTGGGGATCTTCGAGCCGGTCGTCGAGCGCGCGAAGTCCCAGAAGGTCCACGTCCGCGGCTATGTGTCGATGTGCTTCGGAGATCCCTGGGAGGGTGCCGTCCCGATCCACCAGGTCGTCCGCGTCTGCAAGGCGCTCATGGACATGGGCTGCGACGAGCTGAGCCTGGGCGACACGATCGGGGTGGCGACGCCCGGCCACGTCTTGGACCTGCTCTCGGAACTGAACGAGGAGGGTGTGCCGACCAGCGCGATCGGTGTGCACTTCCACGACACCTACGGCCAGGCGCTCGCCAACACCCTGGCCGCGCTCCAGCACGGTGTGACCACCGTCGACGCGTCCGCCGGTGGCCTCGGCGGCTGCCCGTACGCGAAGTCCGCCACCGGAAACCTCGCCACCGAAGACCTCGTGTGGATGCTTCAGGGCCTCGGTATCGACACCGGGGTCGACCTCGGCCGGCTCACCGCCACGAGCGTGTGGATGGCCGCGCACCTGGACCGGCCCAGCCCGTCCCGCACCGTCCGAGCCCTCTCCCACAAGGAGTGAACCCCCATGGACCACCACCTCTCCCCTGAACTGGAGGAACTCCGGCGCACGGTCGAGGAGTTCGCTCACGACGTCGTAGCGCCCAAGATCGGTGACTTCTACGAGCGCCACGAGTTCCCGTACGAGATCGTCCGCGAGATGGGCCGCATGGGCCTGTTCGGGCTGCCGTTCCCTGAGGAGTACGGCGGCATGGGCGGCGACTACCTGGCACTGGGAATCGCGCTGGAGGAACTCGCCCGGGTGGACTCCTCGGTGGCCATCACCCTGGAGGCCGGCGTCTCGCTGGGCGCCATGCCGGTGTACCGCTTCGGCACGGAGGCCCAGAAGCAGGAGTGGCTGCCGCGCCTGTGCTCCGGCGAGATCCTGGGCGCCTTCGGCCTGACCGAACCGGACGGCGGTACGGACGCGGGCTCGACGCGCACCACGGCCCGGCTGGACACCGAGACGAACGAATGGGTGATCAACGGCACGAAGTGCTTCATCACCAACTCGGGCACGGACATCACCAGCCTGGTGACGGTCACGGCGGTCACCGGCCGCGCTCAGGACGGCCGCCCGCAGATCTCCTCGATCATCGTCCCGTCCGGCACGCCCGGCTTCACGGTGGCGGCGCCGTACTCCAAGGTCGGCTGGAACGCCTCGGACACCCGTGAGCTGTCCTTCATGGACGTCCGCGTGCCCGCCGCGAACCTGCTCGGCGAGGCGGGCCGCGGCTACGCCCAGTTCCTGCGGATCCTGGACGAGGGCCGCGTCGCCATCTCGGCCCTGGCAACAGGCCTGGCCCAGGGCTGTGTGGACGAGTCGGTGAAGTACGCGAAGGAGCGCCACGCCTTCGGCCGCTCGATCGGTGCCTACCAGGCGATCCAGTTCAAGATCGCCGACATGGAGATGAAGGCCCACACGGCCCGCCTGGCCTGGCGCGACGCCGCCTCCCGCCTCGTCTCCGGGGACCCCTTCAAGAAGGAGGCGGCCCTGGCGAAGCTCTACTCGTCCACGGTCGCCGTCGACAACGCCCGCGACGCCACCCAGATCCACGGCGGCTACGGCTTCATGAACGAGTACCCGGTGGCCCGCATGTGGCGGGACTCCAAGATCCTGGAGATCGGCGAGGGTACGAGCGAGGTCCAGCGGATGCTGATCGCCAGGGAGCTGGGGCTGGCGGGCTGAGGTCAGTCCTCCGGCCTGATCCCCAGTTCGCACAGGAGACGGAAGAACAGCTCTTCCGCGAAGGCGGCGCCCTCCACGGCGAAGACCTCGAGGAGGCCGGACGGGTCGGGGGCGAGGCCTGCCTCCTTCGCCCAGGCGGCCGCGGTGCGCGCGGCCGCCTCCGGGCGCGGGAACTCGGCGTCGAAGTCCTCGTCGTCGTCCTCGCAGTAGGCCTCGGCGGCCTCCCGTACGAGGCGGGCCCGCCAGTGGCCGGCCCGCGCAGAGAGGCCCTCGACGAAGACGGCGTCGCTGTCCAGCACGAAGCCGGTCAGCGCCGGCGCCCCGGTCTCCTCGGCCAGTTCGGCGAGCAGCGCCGGGCCGTCGTCCGCGAGTTCCGGGCCCGGGTACCGGCCGATCCGCCAGCCGCCGGGCCGGTGCTCGTGTGCGGCGATGCCGTCGTGCCGCTCAATCTCTGTCAGGGGCCAACCCCGCATGCGTACCAGTTCGCCGTTCGGGTTGACCCGGCCCCGAAGAAAGGGGGGATTCAAGAAAACACCCGATGAACGAGGGCGAGCCAAGGGCATCCTCCGGAACCTGTGGCATATGCCGCTGTCCTCCGACTCGGGCACGAGGAAGCCACGCGACGACACCCCCGCTCCACCCCCCGGCTGGACAATTAGTGAGGTTAGGCTAACCTACCTTCGAATTGGCCCGGCGGACACTCCGCCCCGTTCGAAGGCAGCCACACTCATGTCCAACGCCCGTGCCACCCGCCTTTCCCGCCGCGGCATCCTCGCCGCAGGCGGCGCCCTGGGCCTCGGTGCCGTGCTCGCGGCCTGCGGCGACGACAAGGAGAAAAGCAGCGCATCGGACGGCGGGACGGCCGCGGTCAAGTCCGGTCCCTGGTCCTTCAAGGACGACCGCGGCCAGACCGCGAAGGCGGACAAGGCTCCGTCGAGCGTCGTCGCCTTCGTGGGCGTCGCCGCCGCGCTGCACGACTACGGCATCGACGTGAAGGGCGTCTTCGGGCCGACGAGGACCAAGGACGGCAAGGCCGACGTCCAGGCCGGCGACCTCGACATCAGCAAGGTCACCGTCCTCGGCAACGAATGGGGCCAGTTCAACATCGAGAAGTACGCGGCCCTCACCCCCGATCTGCTCGTCTCCACGATGTTCGACCGCGCCGGGACCCTGTGGTACGTCCCGGAGGAGTCCAAGAAGAAGATCCTCGCCGTCGGCGTCCCCAGCGTCGGGATCTCCGTCCACGACCGCCAGATGACCGACCCCCTGCAGCGCATGCTCGAGTTCGCGAAGTCGCTCGGCGCGGACACCACAAGCGCGAAGATCACCCAGGCCAGGAAGCGCTTCGAGGACGCGGCCGCCCGGCTGCGCGCGGCGACCAAGGCCAGGCCCGACATCAAGGTGCTGGCGGGTTCCGCGAGCCAGGACGTCTTCTACGTCTCCGGCTCGAACCTCTCCATCGACCTGGAGTACTTCAAGGCGCTCGGAGTGGACTTCGTCGAGCCGTCCCCGTCCGTGCTCAAGGCGAGCGGCGGCTGGTACGAGAACCTCAGCTGGGAGAACGTCGACAAGTACAAGGCCGACGTCATCATGATGGACAACCGCACCTCGGCCATCCAGCCCCCCGACATCACCGAGGCCACCTGGAAGAAGCTCCCCGCGGTCAAGGCGGGTCAGGTCATCGCCCGCAATCCCGAGCCCATCCTGTCGTACGACAAGTGCGCCCCGCTGCTCGAGGACCTCGCCAAGGCGATCGAGACGGCGAAGAAGGTCAGCTGACCCAGCCGTTTCCTGACTTCCAGGAGCTCTGACCCTCAGGAGCCCGTATGACCACGGCCGTGGCCGCCCCGTTCCGTTTCTTCTCCCTCCAGATCGTACGGACGAGGCGGCTCGGCCTGTCTCTGGTCCGGATCACCTTCGCGGGGGACGACCTGCGCGCGTTCCACTCAGGCGGACGCGACCAGAGTCTCTCCCTCTTCCTGCCGCACCCCGGCCAGTCCGAGCCCGCCGTCCCGATCGAACTCGGCGACCGGTGGTGGCAGGGCTGGCGCGAACTTCCCGACGACGTAGGGGCGGTGATGCGTTCGTACACGCTCCGGGCGCTGCGGCGCGACCCCGACGAGATCGACATCGACTTCGTGCTGCACGGCGTGGAGCCGGGCGCGACCGTTCCGGCGGGCCCGGCCTCGCGCTGGGCCTCCCGGGCCGCCCCCGGAGACCGCGTCGTCCTCCTCGGCCCGGCGGTCGAGGACAACCGCGCGATCCGCTTCCGTCCGCCCGAGGACACCGATCTGATCGCGCTCTGGGCCGACCAGAGCGCCGTGCCCGCCGCCACAGCGATCCTCGAACGCCTGCCCCCGGGCACTCGCGTCCACGCCTGGCTGGAGGCCGGGCACGCCGATGACGTCCAGGAAGTGGTGACACGGGCCGACGCCGAGATCATCTGGCTCGTGCACAGCGCCTCCCACCGCCCCGAGTACGTGGACGGTGCCCCCGTCGCCCTGGGCCTCGCCGCTCTGCGCGACGCCGGACTCCCCGAGGCAGGTGCCCCGTACGTCTGGATCGCGGGCGAATCCGGCCAGATCAAGGAGCTACGGCGGCATTTCGTCGGCGAACGCGGGATCGACCGCCGCCGCGTCACCTTTGCCGGCTACTGGCGGCACGGTCTGAGCGAGGATCAGCTGCGCGCGGAGGAGTGACTGCGGTCATGGGAGGAGCGGCGAACTCCGAGATCTAACTTAAGTTAGGCTAACCTAAGTTAGATCCCTTCCCCACCCCGCACGGACTGTCCCCACCGGGAGGCCCCACATGCGCTCGCACCTGCTCAATGACCTGACCGCGGAGCACTACCACCGCTCCGTGACCGAAGGAGTCGAGCGGGTGGCCGCCACACTCGCCGCCACCGACCGTCCGTTCACCGGCGTCACGGTCGATGCCCTCGCCCCCTGCATCGACCGGATCGACCTGGACCGCCCGCTGCACGACACCTCAGCCGTCCTGGACGAGCTGGAGGAGGTCTACCTCCGCGACGCGATCTACTTCCACCACCCCCGCTACCTCGCCCACCTCAACTGCCCGGTCGTCATCCCGGCCGTCCTCGGCGAGGCCGTCCTGTCCGCCGTCAACTCCTCCCTCGACACCTGGGACCAGTCGGCCGGCGGCACCCTCATCGAGCGCAGGCTCATCGACTGGACCGCCGAACGCCTCGGTCTCGGCGCCGCCGCCGACGGCGTGTTCACCTCCGGCGGCACCCAGTCCAACCTCCAGGCGCTGTTCCTGGCCCGCGAGGAGGCCAAGACCGACAGGCTCGACCGACTGAGGGTCTTCGCCTCCGAGGTCAGCCACTTCAGCGTGAGGAAGTCGGCGAAACTGCTCGGCCTGGGCCCCGACGCGGTGGTCTCCGTCCCCGTCGGCCACGACAAGCGCATGCAGACCGTGGCCCTCGCCCGCGAGCTGGAGCGCTGCGCCCGGGACGGCCTTGTCCCGATGGCCGTCGTCGCGACGGCCGGCACCACCGACTTCGGCTCCATCGACCCGCTGCCCGAAATCGCCGAGCTGTGCGCGCGGTCGGGAGTGTGGCTGCATGTGGACGCGGCCTACGGCTGCGGGCTGCTCGCCTCCCTCAGGCACCGGGACCGACTCGCCGGCATCGAGTGCGCCGACTCGGTCACCGTCGACTACCACAAGTCCTTCTTCCAGCCGGTGAGTTCGTCCGCCGTGCTGGTCCGGGACGCCGCCGTCCTGCGCCACGCGACCTATCACGCGGAGTACCTCAACCCCCGCCGCATGGTTCAGGAGCGCATCCCCAACCAGGTCGACAAGTCCCTCCAGACCACCCGCCGCTTCGACGCCCTCAAGCTGTGGCTGACCCTGCGCACGATGGGCGCCGACGGCGTCGGACAGCTCTTCGACGAGGTCTGCGAGCGGGCTCAGGAAGGCTGGAGGCTGCTGGCCGCCGACCCGCGCTTCGACGTCGTGGTCCGGCCGCAGTTGTCGACCCTGGTCTTTCGCCACGTCCCGGCGGCCGTCACCGACCCCGCCGAGATCGACCGCGCCAACCTGTACGCCCGCAAGGCCCTGTTCGCCTCCGGCGACGCCGTGGTCGCCGGCACCGAGGTCGGCGGGCGCCACTACCTGAAGTTCACCCTGCTCAACCCTGAGACGACGGCGGACGACATCTCCGCTGTCCTCGATCGGATCGCCGGCCACGCCGAGCAGTACCTGGGAGAGTCCCTTGACCGTGCTTCCTGAAGCCACCGACAAGACGTACGACTTCGTGGGGATCGGACTCGGCCCCTTCAACCTCGGTCTCGCCTGCCTCACCGAGCCCATCGCCGGACTGGACGGCGTCTTCCTGGAGTCGAAGCCCACGTTCGAATGGCACTCGGGCATGTTCCTGGACGGCGCCCACCTCCAGACCCCGTTCATGTCGGACCTGGTCACCCTGGCCGACCCGACCTCGCCGTACGCGTTCCTCAACTACCTGAAGCAGCAGGGCCGCCTGTACGCGTTCTACATCCGCGAGAACTTCTACCCCCTGCGCGTCGAGTACGACGACTACTGCCGCTGGGCCGCCTCGAAGCTGAGCAACGTCCGCTTCGGCACCACGGTGACCGAGGTGACGTACGAGGACGAGGTGTACGTCGTCCGCACGCAGACGGCCGGCAGGTACCGGGCACGCCATCTGGTCCTCGGCACGGGCACCCCTCCGTACATCCCGGAGGCCTGCCGCAACCTCGCCGGCGACCTCATCCACAACTCCCGCTATCTGGACCACAAGCACCGGCTCCAGGCCAAGGAGTCGATCACCCTGGTGGGCAGCGGGCAGTCCGCCGCCGAGATCTACCATGATTTGCTCTCCGAGATCGACGTCCACGGCTACCAGCTGAACTGGGTCACCCGCTCGCCGCGTTTCTTCCCGCTGGAGTACACCAAGCTCACGCTGGAGATGACCTCCCCCGAGTACATCGACTACTTCCACGCGCTGCCCGAGCGGACCCGCTACCGCCTCACCGAGCAGCAGAAGGGACTGTTCAAGGGGATCGACGGCGAGCTGATCGACGAGATCTTCGACCTGCTGTACCAGAAGAACCTCGACGGCCCGGTCCCCACCCGGCTTCTGGCCAACTCGGCGCTTTTCAGGGCCCGTTACGAGGACGGCACATACACCCTCGGCTTCCGTCAGGAGGAACAGGAGAAGGACTTCGAGCTGCGCTCCCAGGGCCTGATCCTCGCCACCGGCTACAAGTACACCGAGCCGGAGTTCCTCAAGCCCGTTCGCGACCGCCTGCGCTACGACGAACACGGCAACTTCGACGTGGCCCGCAACTACTCCATCGACACCACGGGCCGCGGCGTCTTCCTCCAGAACGCCGGGGTCCACACGCACAGCATCACCAGTCCCGATCTGGGCATGGGCCCCTACCGGAACGCGTACATCATCCGGGAGCTGCTCGGCAGCGAGTACTACCCCGTCGAGAAGTCCATCGCCTTCCAGGAGTTCGCGGCATGAGCACGACCACCATCCTCGGCACCTTCACCTTCCGCCCCCTCAACCCCGTGCAGGACGCCGAGCTTCTGCACGGCTGGGTCACGCACCCCAAGGCGGCCTTCTGGATGATGCAGGAGGCCAGGCTCGAGGACGTCGAGCGCGCCTACATGGAGATCGCGGCCGATGAGCACCAGGACGCTCTCCTCGGTCTGCGCGACGGCGAGCCCGCCTTCCTCCTGGAGAGGTACGACCCGGCCCACCGGGAGCTGGTCGGTCTGTACGAGCCCCGGCCCGGCGACGTCGGCATGCACTTCCTGGTCGCGCCGGCCGAGACGCCGGTACACGGATTCACCCGGGCCGTCATCACCGCCGTGATGCGGCACCTGTTCGACGACCCGGCGACCGCGCGCGTCGTCGTCGAACCCGACGTCCGCAACACGGCCGTGCACGCCCTGAACGCCGCCGTCGGGTTCGTGCCCGGGCGCGAGATCAAGAAGCCGGAGAAGACGGCGCTGCTCAGTTTCTGCACCCGTGAGCAGTTCGAGAGGGCGGGGGCGGCATGACCCTCGCCGACGCGGTCTCCCACCTCTCCCCCGGGCGCTGGGAGGAGGCCAACCGCCTCCTCGTGCGCAAGGCGCTCGCCGAGTTCGCGCACGAGCGCCTGATCACCCCCGAGCCGGAGCCCCACAGCCGTTACGTCGTCCGCGGCGACGACGGACGCACCCGTTACCGGTTCACGGCGACCATCCGCGCCCTCGACCACTGGCAGGTCGACCCCGCTTCCATCACCCGCGACCGTGAGGGCGCCGAACTCCCGCTCGCGGCACCGGACTTCTTCATCGAGCTGCGGCAATCCCTCGGGCTGAGCGACGAGGTGCTCCCGGTCTACCTGGAGGAAATCTCCTCCACCCTCTCCGGCATCTGCTACAAACTCGCCAAGCCGCAGGTCACCGCCGCCGAACTGGCAGCGAGCGGGTTCCAGGACATCGAGACCGGGATGACCGAGGGCCACCCCTGCTTCGTCGCCAACAACGGGCGGCTCGGCTTCGGCATCCACGAGTACCTGTCCTACGCGCCCGAGACCGCGAGCCCCGTCCGGCTGGTGTGGCTGGCCGCGCACCGCTCACGGGCGGCGTTCACGGCCGGCGTGGGCATCGAGTACGCGTCGTTCCTGCGGCAGGAGCTGGGGGCCGCGACGGTCGAGCGCTTCCACCGGCAGCTCACCGACCAAGGCCTCGACCCGGACGACTACCTCCTCATACCGGTCCACCCGTGGCAGTGGTGGAACAAGCTCACGGTCACCTTCGCCGCCGAGGTCGCCCGGCGTCACCTCGTCTGCCTCGGCGAGGGCGACGACGCGTACTTTGCTCAGCAGTCCATCCGGACCTTCTTCAACACGAGCAACCCGGAGAAGCACTATGTGAAGACGGCCCTGTCCGTCCTGAACATGGGCTTCATGCGCGGGCTCTCGGCCGCATACATGGAGGCGACCCCGGCGATCAACGACTGGCTGGAGGGGCTCGTCGGGGGCGACCCGGTGCTGAAGTCGACCAGCCTCACGATCATTCGCGAGCGGGCGGCCGTCGGCTACCGCCACCTCGAGTACGAGGCCGCCACCGACCGCCACTCCCCGTACCGCAAGATGCTCGCCGCCCTGTGGCGCGAGAGCCCGGTCGCCTCGCTCGAGACGGGCGAGACCCTGGCGACCATGGCCTCCCTCGCCCATGTCGACCACGAAGGGGCGTCCTTCGCGGGTGCGCTGATCGAGCGCTCGGGGCTCGTGCCGACCCAGTGGCTGCGCCGGTATCTGCGGGCGTACCTCACCCCGCTGCTGCACAGCTTCTACGCCTACGACCTGGTCTTCATGCCGCACGGCGAGAACGTCATCCTGGTCCTGAAGGACGGTGTCGTGCAGCGCGCCATCTTCAAGGACATAGCCGAGGAGATCGCGGTGATGGACCCGGACGCGGTGCTGCCCCCGGAGGTCGCGCGGATCCGCGTCGACGTCCCGGAGGACCAGAAGCTGTTGTCGATCTTCACGGACGTCTTCGACTGCTTCCTCCGCTTCGTCGCGGCCCATCTCGCCGCCGAGGGCGTGCTGGAGGAGGAGGACTTCTGGCGGACGGTCGCCGAGGTGGTCCACGAGTACCAGGACGCCAACCCTCAGCTCGCCGGCAGGTTCCGGAAGTACGACATGTTCGCCCCGGAGTTCGCGCTGTCCTGCCTCAACCGGCTCCAGCTGCGCGACAACCGGCAGATGGTGGACCTGGCCGATCCCTCTGCGGCGCTCCAGCTGGTCGGGAACCTGAGGAACCCGATCGCGGGGCTGTGACAGGCCCACACGGACGGGCGGGCACCCCGGTGTACGGTCCACCGGGGTGCCCGTCGTGTTGTCCTGCCTATCGGGTGGGCCAGGGCACCTGGGGCGACCTGTAGTACCCGATCCCGAGAGCGTCCCAGCGGGGCGCCTGCGCCGCGAGCCGTACCCGGTAGTCGTTCCAGTCGTGGGTGGAGGCCGACGACCAGCCCAGTTCGGCCGCGCCCGGCAGCCGCGGGAAGACCATGTAGTCGATGTCGGCGTTCTTGACGATCGTCTCGGTCCACAGCGGTGCCTCGACACCGGCGATCGCCGAGGCCGGAGCGCCCGGGAGGTAGCTGCCCGGGTCCCAGTCGTAGGACCGCTGGACCTCCACCAGTCCCGCCCAGTCCTGCCCGAGCGGCGTGTCCTCGGTGTACTTCATGTCGAGGTAGAGCCGGTCGGCCGGGGAGAGGATCAACCCGGTACCGTTCTGCGCCGCCTTGGCGACCTGGGCCTTCTCGTCGGCACCGGTGTCGTCGAGCCCCCAGTACTGCGCGAGGGCGCCCTTGGCCGGGTGCGCGCCGGTGATCTGGTGCCAGCCGATCACGGTCTTGCCGTACTTCGCGACGATCGGCTGCACCCGGTCCATGAACGCCACGTAGTCGTCGTGGCTGGTGGAGTGGGCCTCGTCCCCGCCGAGGTGGATGTAGCGGCCGGGGGTGATGGCGGCCAGCTCGCGGACGACGTCGTCCACGAAGTCGTAGGTGACCTGCTTGGGCACGCACAGCGAGCTGAAACCGACGTCGATGCCCGTGTAGAGCGGGGGTGCGACGCCGTCGCAGTTCAGCTCGGCGTACGAGGCCAGGGCGGCGTTGGTGTGGCCCGGCATGTCGATCTCCGGTACGACCTCCAGATAGCGCGACGCCGCGTAGCGGACGATCTCCTTGTACTGCGCCTTGGTGTAGTAACCGCCCTTGCCGCCGCCCACCTGGGTCGAACCGCCGTAGGTCGCGAGGCGCGGCCAGGAGTCGACGGCGATCCGCCAGCCCTGGTCGTCGCTCAGGTGCAGATGCAGGGTGTTGACCTTGTAGAGGGCCAGCTCGTCGATGAAGCGCTTGACCTGGGCGACGCTGAAGAAGTGACGGGAGACGTCGAGCATGGCGCCGCGGTAGCCGTAGCGCGGGGAGTCCTTGATGGTGACGCCCTCGACCGTCCAGGGCCCGGGCTGCACGGTCTTCTCCTCGACGGCCGTGGGCAGGAGCTGGCGCAGGGTCTGCACGCCGTGGAAGAGCCCGGCGGGCTTGCGGGCGGTGATCGTGACGCCCTGGGCGCCGCTGTCGAGGCGGTAGCCCTCGTCGCCGAACGGACCGCCGGCCAGACGGAGTCGGATGCCTCCGGTGCCGTGCGTGGTGACCTGCAGGGGGTAGCCGGTCGAGGGCCGCAGGACGTCGGCCAGGTACTCGCCGACCTGCCGGGCCGCGCCCGAGTCGTCCACGCGGATACGGGTGCCGAGATTGATCCGGTACGGGGAACCACCGGTCTCGACCGAGGCGGGCGCCGGTACCACCCGGACCGGAGGCGCGGCAGGGCGGCCGGCCGCGGCGGGTGTCGCGCCGACTGCGACGGAGAGTCCGGCAGCCGCCATGAGCAGCAGCGTACCGAGGAGGCGGGGCGTTCTGTGGTGCGGTCTCACATGCGCTCCCTTCCACGAGTGTTCTCGGGCTCGTCCGACCCGGACCCGATGGGTATAGACCACTCTCTCGCACACTCGATGGAACAATCACCCTCATGGCGGAAATCATCCAGAGGGACGGCACGTGGACCTTCGACGGTGACACATTGCGGCTGACGCCGGGGCGGGACAGGGGCGTCAGTCTGCTTCGCAGGACCCTGGGTGAACTCACCGTCCCGCTGGACGCGTTGGCGGGCATCTCGGTCGAGCAGGGCAGGAAGTCGGGGCGGCTGAGGCTGCGCCTGCGCGACGGCGCCGACCCGCTGCTGCAGGCGACCGGCGGCAGGCTCGCCGAGTCCGACGACCCCTACCGGCTCACTGTCGAGCCCGACCGCTACGGCGTCGCCGAGTACATGGTGGACGAGGTCCGCAACGCGATCGTGCTGGACCAGGTGCCCTCCGGTCCGGCCGACCGCTATCTGCTGCCCGGCCCTTCCGTCCCCCTGTCCGTCTCCGCCGGCGACGGCACGGCGAGTTTCGACGGCGAGCACGTGCGGCTGGAGTGGAACTGGAAGACGGAGGAGGCGAAGTCGGCCGGGGGCGCCCGTACGCTGGCCGTGGCCGACCTCACCGCCGTGAAGTGGCAGCCCACGGCCGGGCTGGAGAACGGCTACCTCCGCTTCACCGTGCGCGGCGCCGAGTCCAAGGCGCCGCCGAAGTACGACCCGAACGCGGTGGAGCTGTGGGGTTTCAAGAAGGACCCCCTGATGGCGCTTGTCGCGGCGGCCGTGCAGGCCCGTCTGCCGCACCCCGCGGCGTCCGAGGACGACGTACGGGCGGTGCCCGAGGAGCTCACCGTCCCCGCCCAGGCTCCGCCACCGCCCGTCGAGGACGCCCACGACGCCCTGCTGCGCCGTCTGCGGGAGCTCGGCGACCTGCACCTGGCGGGCATCCTGACGGACGAGGAGTTCACGGCGGCCAAAAAGGCGGTCCTCAAACGGATGTGAGGACCGCCCGCCGTCACTGCTCCCCGCCTGCCGGGCGGGGCACCGGTCTTACGCGGCACCGAGGGCGACGGCACCGCCTCTGACTCGTCGCGCGTCGGGAGAATCTTGCGCGCAGGTACCCGTGCCGCTCCGCCGTGCTCATGCGGGCCGCGATCTTCTCGGGAACTCCCCTACGAGGTATGCCCCCGTGGCCACAAGTTCCTCCACATGAACAACGTGACACAAGACGCAGAATGGACAGCCGCCAAACAAGGTCACATAAGAGCTTCGACAGCGATCTGCCCGAAATCGGGCACGATTCTTGCGATTCCGGCGCTCGTACCTCAGGATCTACCGGGTGCACGACGAACTTGTTGATCACCTGACGCGATCCACGCCCCTCAACCGGGGCGAAGCGCTGCGTGTGGTCCAGGACGTGCTCGCCTACTTCGACGAGACGACCGAGGATTTCGTCCGTCGCCGCCACCGCGAGTTGCAGGCCCAGGGCCTGGTGAACACGGCGATCTTCGAACGGATCGGGGCGGACCTGAGGTACCGCGCGGTCGCACCGCCCGAGCTCACGCTCCGGCAGCTGCGCCGCATTGTCTACGGCTGAGATGCCGATGGGCACTTCATCACAACACGGGCAAAGGAAACTTAAGGACATATATGTGCGGAATCGTCGGATACATCGGTAAGCGTGACGTGGCCCCACTGCTGCTGGAGGGCCTGCAACGGCTCGAGTACCGCGGCTACGACTCGGCGGGCATCGTCGTCACGTCCCCGAAGACGGCCGGCCTGAAGATGGTCAAGGCCAAGGGCCGGGTCCGCGACCTCGAGGCCAAGGTCCCCGCGCGCTTCAAGGGCACCACCGGTATCGCCCACACCCGTTGGGCCACCCACGGCGCCCCCTCCGACGTGAACGCCCACCCGCACATGTCGGCCGACAACAAGGTCGCCGTCGTCCACAACGGCATCATCGACAACGCCGCCGAGCTGAGGAAGAAGCTGGAGGCGGAGGGCGTCGAGTTCCTCTCCGAGACCGACACCGAGGTCCTCACCCACCTCGTCGCGCGCTCGCAGGCCGAGACCCTGGAGGAGAAGGTCCGCCAGGCGCTGCGGGCCGTCGAGGGCACATACGGCATCGCCGTGATGCACGCCGACTTCCCGGACCGCATCGTGGTGGCCCGCAACGGCTCCCCCGTCGTGCTCGGCATCGGCGAGAAGGAGATGTTCGTCGCCTCCGACGTCGCCGCGCTGGTCGCCCACACCCGCCAGATAGTCACCCTCGACGACGGCGAGATGGCCACTCTCAAGGCCGACGACTTCCGCACGTACACCACCGAAGGCACCCGTACGACGGCCGAGCCGACCATCGTGGAGTGGGAGGCCGAGTCGTACGACATGGGCGGCCACGACACGTACATGCACAAGGAGATCCACGAGCAGGCCGACGCCGTGGACCGTGTGCTGCGCGGCCGTATCGACGACCGGTTCTCCACCGTGCACCTCGGCGGACTGAACCTGGACGCCCGGGAGGCGCGCGCCGTGCGCCGGGTGAAGATCCTCGGCTGTGGCACCTCGTACCACGCGGGCATGATCGGCGCCCAGATGATCGAGGAGCTGGCCCGTATCCCGGCGGACGCTGAGCCGGCCTCCGAGTTCCGCTACCGCAACGCGGTCGTCGACCCCGACACTCTGTACGTCGCGGTCTCCCAGTCCGGTGAGACCTATGACGTGCTGGCCGCCGTCCAGGAACTGAAGCGCAAGGGCGCGCGGGTACTGGGCATCGTCAACGTGGTCGGTTCGGCGATCGCCCGTGAGGCGGACGGCGGCATGTACGTCCACGCCGGGCCCGAGGTGTGCGTGGTGTCCACCAAGTGCTTCACCAACACCACCGTCGCCTTCGCGCTGCTCGCGCTGCATCTCGGCCGCACGCGGGACCTGTCGGTCCGCGACGGCAAGCGGATCATCGAGGGTCTGCGCAGACTGCCCGCGCAGATCTCCGAGATCCTCAAGCAGGAGGAGGACATCAAGCAGCTGGCGGACCAGTTCGCCGATGCCCGCTCGATGCTCTTCATCGGGCGCGTGCGCGGCTACCCGGTGGCTCGCGAGGCCTCGCTGAAGCTGAAGGAGGTCTCGTACATCCACGCCGAGGCATACCCGGCCTCCGAGCTCAAGCACGGCCCGCTGGCGCTGATCGAACCGGCCCTCCCGACCGTCGCGATCGTGCCGGACGACGACCTGCTGGAGAAGAACCGCGCGGCCATGGAGGAGATCAAGGCCCGCAGCGGCAAGATCGTCGCGGTCGCCCACCGGGAGCAGGAGAAGGCCGACCACACGATCGTCGTCCCGAAGAACGAGGACGAGCTGGACCCGATCCTGATGGGCATTCCGCTGCAACTCCTCGCCTACCACACGGCCCTGGCGCTGGGCCGGGACATCGACAAGCCGCGCAACCTGGCCAAGTCGGTGACGGTGGAGTAGCGACGCCCCGGTCCCCGGCCGGCATGTGAACGACCCCCTGTGTGCCACCAGCACAGGGGGTCGCTCATTTCGGGGGCCGGGACCGCCCTCCCCCACGTCGTCGACCTCGGTCGACCGGGGGGACCCTCATCCCCGGCCCGGCGCTGCGTCAGCCGGCGGCCGTCACCCCCCGGCCGGCAGCGCGTCGCGGGAGGGCCGTGGGCCACTTGGCGAGTACCGCGGTCGCCGCGTACCAGGCGACCGCACCCGCGGCGACCGCGAGCCAGCCGCCGACCTTGCCCAGCGAGTCGCTGTCCGCGAAACGTGCCACGGCCAGCAGGAGCATCGAGACACAGAGCAGCCCGTAGGTGCCCTGGTCGAGAAGGCCGCCCGTGGCCCCGAGCGCGAGACTCAGCGAGACGAGGGCGAACAGCAGGAGGAACAGTCCGGCCGCGTTGTCCGATACCTGGTTGCCGGCCGTGACGGCCCAGGTGAACCACAGGGCGCCGAGCGCCGAGAACGCCGTACCCGTGGCGGTGTCATGATCGCGGAAAGCGAGCAGGCCGACGAGGAACAGGGCCACGCCGCCGACATAGTGGGCCAGTGACACGGCGTCGGCCGTCGTGACGCCGTCGATCACCTTGGTGGTTCCGAGACCGAAAGCCAGCAGCGTGATGCCCAGCGCGAGCCGACCGACGATCGAGGTGGTGCTTCCCGCAGAGACGTCATTGTCCACGGCGAGCTCCCTTCTGTCCTGCATGCACGGTTGTGCGGTGACCGATATATGCCCTTCACAAGGGCACAAACACCTCTACGCGCCAGTAGATTTACGTGGTCATGCAAGGGAGTTGGCGATACCCACGGGGCATCTCACCTGGGCCAACGCCGAGTTGCGGAATGACAACGCCCGGGTTGCCTCCGGCGCTGTCGAAGGCCGGCGCACAGGGGCCACGCGGCCGCCGTGCAGCGGTGACTGAGGAAGTGTCAGGGGACGACGACCACGGGACGCTGAGCGCGCTTGGCGAGGCGTCCGGCCACCGAGCCGAAGATCCGGCCGACTATGCCGTGCGTGGAGCCGACGACGATCGCGTCCGCCTCGTACTCCCGCCCCACCTCTTCGAGTTCGTGGCAGATGTCGCCGCCGCGCTCCACCAGGATCCACGGAACCTCGGCGAGGTGGTCCGCGCAGGCGAGTTCCAGCCCGAGCACCTCGGTGCGGTGGTCCGGCACATCGACGAAGACCGGGGGTTCACAACCCGCCCACACCGTGGTGGGCAGCCGGTTGGCGACGTGGACGATGATCAGGCCCGAACCGGAGCGGTAAGCCATGCCGATCGCGTATGCGAGGGCACGCTCACTGGAGGTGGAGCCGTCGAAGCCCACCACCACACCGTGTTTGAAGGCGGGGTCGCAGGACGTGCGTGGCTCTTCCGCCGCCAAGGGCTCGGCCGCCGTGGGATCGGCGACGGGGCGCTTGCGGTCCGCGGGATCGAAGAATTCTTGACCGGCCATGGGTGTCTCGGCGTTGTGATCCTCGTGGGTGGGACGACAGTGAGCAGCGGAGCTGTGTCCGGGAATCATCTTCCCAACCCCATACCCCCAAGGGTACGGCGGCACGCCTCCTTAGCCCAGATCCCGCGCACACCCCCGGCTCTCGGCTCCGCTCGAACCGGAGGGACCCCCATCGCGGGGTTCCAGGGAGCATGCACGAGGGGGCGCCCGTAACGCAATGGCTGCTGCCCCGTACAGGCGGTTTGCCCAGGGTTCACTCAGGAACCGGAGCGGCCCGCGCACGGGGAGCCGCCCGGGTGCCGTACGCCGGAGCGCGGACCCGTACACGGCCGGATCCGGCAGTGACCCACCGGTCGAGCACGCGTTGATTCCGGTGACCCACCGCCCTAGGGAGCACGTCGTGTCCGGACCCCGCACCGCCCCCCGGAAGCACCCCGAGCCGGACAACACGAGCGATGTGGTCCGCTGGGCAGCCTTCTGCTGTGTGCTGGTCCCCGTGGTTCTCGTCTGGTACGGCACCTCGCCGGCCGCGGCGATCAGCACGGCGCTGGGCCTGACGGCCGTCACCTCGGCGTGCCGCGCGCTGCTGCGGCAGTCGGAGCGGGGCGCGGCGCAGTTGAGGGCCGAGGAGCGCACTCCGCGCCGCGGAGGGCACAGCAGGACCGGAATGGGGGCGCACGGGGGCGGACGTCACACTGGGGGAAGCACTCCGGTCGACTGACCGGTTTCCGCGCACGCCCCCGCTTCTTTTCAGCCAACTTCTCAACCCCGTGCATGGCAAGGTCGAACACTCCCCCACCCCCCGTTCGACCTGCACCGAAAGGGCCCTCGAAGGCGCGCGCACCCTACGCGGATTGGCCACCGAGGCGAGGCGCACTTCCCTGCACGGCCCACGAGTGCAACGCTTCGTGATCGAATGCTTCACGCCAAGTTGCCATGTCGACAATGTGCCGGATGGTGAACTGGTCACGCCGGCACCACGGGACACAGTAGATTCGATCATGACTGTCTACGGCGGGGGACTCGTGCAGGACCGAGGGGAAACGTGCAGGAACGACACAACCGAGGAGCCGCGACCACCGAGGGGGGCTTAGCAGGATGAGCCACGACTCCACTGCCGCGCCGGATGCCGCGGCCCGGAAACTGTCCGGGCGACGCCGCAAGGAGATCGTCGCGGTGCTGCTGTTCAGCGGCGGTCCCATCTTCGAGAGTTCCATACCGCTGTCGGTGTTCGGGATTGACCGCCAGGACGCCGGAGTGCCGCGCTACCGACTGCTGGTGGCGGGCGGCGAGGAAGGCCCGCTGCGGACCACGGGAGGCCTGGAACTCACCGCGCCGTACGGCCTCGACGCGATCTCGCGGGCCGGCACCGTCGTCGTGCCGGCCTGGCGGTCGATCACCTCGCCGCCACCGGAGGAGGCGCTGGTCGCGCTGCGCCGCGCCCACGAAGAGGGCGCCCGCATCGTCGGGCTGTGCACCGGCGCCTTCGTACTGGCCGCCGCCGGGCTGCTGGACGGCCGGCCGGCGACCACACACTGGATGTACGCGCCGACGCTGGCCAAGCGCTATCCGTCGGTGCACGTCGATCCGCGCGAGCTGTTCGTGGACGACGGGGACGTCCTGACGTCCGCCGGTACGGCGGCGGGCATCGACCTGTGCCTCCACATCGTGCGCACGGACCACGGCAACGAGGCGGCCGGCGCACTCGCCCGGCGTCTGGTGGTCCCGCCGCGCCGCAGCGGCGGCCAGGAGCGCTACCTCGACAGGTCTTTACCCGAGGAGATCGGCGCCGACCCGCTCGCGGAGGTCGTCGCCTGGGCACTGGAGCACCTCCACGAACAGTTCGACGTGGAGACACTGGCGGCACGCGCGTACATGAGCCGGCGGACGTTCGACCGACGCTTCCGCTCGCTGACGGGCAGCGCGCCGCTGCAGTGGCTGATCACCCAGCGGGTGCTGCAGGCGCAGCGGCTCCTGGAGACCTCCGACTACTCGGTCGACGAGGTCGCCGGACGCTGTGGTTTCCGCTCGCCGGTCGCGCTGCGTGGGCATTTCCGGCGCCAGCTCGGCTCGTCGCCCGCCGCGTACCGGGCCGCATACCGGGCGCGCCGCCCGCAGGGCGACCGGCCGGGGGACCCGGACGGCCCCGGAGGCCCGGCGACACTGCAGGTCCCGCAGGAGGCCGCCCCGGTCCCGATGCAGTCCCGCCGCACGGCAGCCGCGAGCGCGCTCGGCCCCTCCACCTCGCTCTCCACGGACCACGGCAAGCACGTCCCGGAGCTGTACGCGGCGAGCCGCCCCAGCCTGCCCGGCCAGCGCAGCCCGCACTGACACCGCGGTGACGCCGAGCTCGGGCGGGATCCGGAAGGTCGTACGGACCACCGGATCCCGCCCGACCCGCGTACGTCCTGAAAGGTCCCGGGGGCCGTACCCCGTGTGACCCGTTCCACGACGGCCGACTCGGGCCCTCCCCGACGCTCCGCGCGGGCCCGGCGGCCTCCGGGGTGGACCGCGCACGTTTTCGGCCGCCCCCACAGGCTCCCAGCTGCCCCGCCCGGCCCGCGCACCGTGCGGCCGGTCTCGGGGGCGGCCGGTCCCCGGCCTCGCCCGCGGCTTCTCTCCGCCCGCATCCCGGGCCGCCCAGGACCGCTCGCGGCGGCATTCCCGCATACAGGAGCGGTCCGCCAGGCCCGGCAGGGCCATAAGGTGGGACACATGAACGATCGCATGGTGTGGATCGACTGCGAGATGACCGGACTCTCGCTGTCCGACGACGCGCTCATCGAGGTGGCCGCGCTGGTCACCGACTCCGAGCTGAACGTACTCGGCGAGGGGGTGGACATCGTGATCCGGCCGCCGGACGCGGCGCTGGAGACGATGCCGGAGGTGGTGCGTCAGATGCACACCTCCTCGGGACTGCTCGAGGAGCTGGCGGCCGGTACGACGCTCGCCGACGCCGAGGAGCAGGTCCTCGCGTATGTGCGGGAGCACGTCAAGGAACCCGGCAAGGCCCCGCTGTGCGGCAACTCCGTCGGCACCGACCGCGGCTTTCTGACCCGCGACATGCCGACGCTGGAGGGCTACCTCCACTACCGGATCGTGGACGTCAGCTCGATCAAGGAGCTGGCCCGCCGCTGGTATCCGCGCGCGTACTTCAACAGTCCCGAGAAAAACGGGAACCACCGGGCACTGGCCGACATCCGCGAGTCCATCGCGGAGCTGCGCTACTACCGGGAGGCGATCTTCGTGCCGCAGCCGGGCCCCGATTCGGACACGGCCCGCGCGATCGCGGCTCGGCACGTGCTGCCTGTGAAGTAGCCGTATCCACAGGGCCCTGACGAGACCCTGACGGACCTCGGAGAAACGCTGGCGCGAGCACCCCTTCGGACCCTGTACACTTTTTCTCGGCCGGTAGGGGAACCACTTGAAAAAAACCGGTCATGGTGGGTGTAGCTCAGCTGGTAGAGCACCTGGTTGTGGTCCAGGATGTCGCGGGTTCGAGTCCCGTCACTCACCCTCTGAAGTCGGCCGGTGTCCCGTGAGAGCGGGTCACCGGCCGAGTGCGTTTCAGGGCCCTTCGGCCCCTCGCCCGGTGTCGACGACGCGGAACCGGTTGCCGTCAGGGTCGGCCGGCACCACGAAGTCGGGGTCCTCGGGATACAGGTCCCACTCCACATGCCGCGCCCCGAGCCCGACGAGCCGCTCGACCTCGGCCGCCTGGGCGGCGTCCGCGGTGTACAGGTCGCCCTGCACACGCGGATGCTCCTGAACGGGCGTCTCGCTCGGACCGAGCGACAGCCCGGGCCCGGCCGCTCGCCCCGGCGGTACCCGCACGACCCAGTCGTCCTCGATCCGGTCCCGCGGCACATGGCCGAGGGCTTCCATCCGGAGCGCGGCGGCGCGCCGCATGTCGGACACGCCCAGCACGACGGATCCCATGATCAGCATGGCCCGATTCCCGCAGCCCCGGCGACCGTCCGCCGCACCCTGGCGAACTCCCCCACGCCGCCGCGTCCTTGCTCAGGAGGACTGGCGCACCACCAGCTCCGTCGGCAGGACCACCTGGCGGGGGGCCGACCCGCGCGAGACCGACGGGCGGGGGGCCGCTATCTCGTCCTGCAGCAGGTCGATCATCGCGCGGCCCATCTCCTCGATCGGCTGGCGCACGCACGTCAGGGGTGGATCCATATGGCGGGCGATCGCCGAGTCGTCGTAGCCCACCAGGGCCACGTCGTCCGGGATGCGCCGGCCCTCCTCGCGCAGCACCTGACGGGCGCCTGCCGCCATCACGTCCGACTCCGCGAACACGGCGTCCAGGTCGGGACGGCGGGTGAGGAGTTCCGTCATGGCGCGGCGGCCGCCCTCCTCGGTGAAGTCACCGGGCAGGATCAGGCCCTCGTCCACCTCCCGGCCCGCCTCCCGCAGGGCGTCCCGGTAACCGTCGATGCGCCGCTGCGCGCCGTAGACGTCGACGCGGCCGGTGATGGTGGCGATGTGCGCACGGCCGCGGTCGATCAGGTGCTCGACGGCCGAGCGGCCGCCACCGTAGTTGTCGGAGTCCACCGAAGGCAGCGTCTCGTGCTCCGAGCGCGGGCCGCTGATCACGGCCGGGATGTCCAGCTGGGCGAGGAGGTCGGGCAGCGGGTCGTGGGCGTGCACCGAGACCAGCAGGACGCCGTCGACCCGATGGGCCGCGAGGTACTGGGCCAGTCTGCGGCGTTCACGGTCGCTGCCCGCGAAAATCAGCAGCAGCTGCATCTCGGTGTCCGAGAGTTCGGCGCCCACCCCGCGCAACATGTCCGAGAAGTACGGTTCGGCGAAGAAGCGGGTCTCCGGCTCGGGAACGACGAGGGCGATCGCGTCCGTGCGGTTGGCCGCGAGGGCGCGGGCAGCCGTGTTGGGGACGTATCCCAGCTCCGCGACGGCCGCTTCGACGGCCGCGCGCGTCGCGTCGCTGACCCGGGGCGAGCCGTTGATCACCCGGGAGACCGTGCCCCGGCCGACACCGGCGCGTGCGGCGACCTCCTCCAGCGTCGGCCGTCGACTGCTCCGGCCCCGCCCTACGTTGACTGCCATGGTCTCCGCCTCCCGTTCGCAGCCGCCAGGCCAGGATCGTGTTCGCAGCCGTTCGGCCAGGAATGTAACAGCCTCTGTCCTGACGCCCCGCCCCCATCATCCTCCGCCGACGGGTGCTCCCGGCCGTTCCGGCACTGCAGGGGCGCCGCCACCGACGCGGCGGCGCCCCTCGGGCCGGGCGATCAGCCGTTGTTCCGCTCGTCGGCGGTGGGGAGCGCGTTCTTCCGGATCACGTCCGCGTACCAGTGGGCGCTCGCCTTGGGGATGCGGCGCTGGGTCGAGTAGTCGACGTAGACCGTGCCGAAGCGCTTCGAGTAGCCATAGGCCCACTCGAAGTTGTCCAGCAGGGACCACAGGAAGTAGCCGCGGACGTCCGCACCGTCGGCGATGGCCCTGCGCACCGCGTCCAGATGTGCGTGGAGGTAGGCGATCCGCTGCGGGTCGTTCACCACGCCCTCGGGCGAGATGTAGTCGTCGAAGGCGGCACCGTTCTCGGTGACCATCAGCGGCAGTTCCGGGTGCGACTTCGCCAGATCGGTCAGCAGGGTGTGCAGCCCGCTGGGGTCGATGGCCCAGTTCATCGCAGTGAGGTTGTCGTTGGCGAGGTGGAACGCGACGTGGTCGGAGCCGGTCCACGGAGAGTGGTCGCTCGCGCCGTGACCGTCGTTCTTGGTGGTGCCGGCGCCCTCGGTGGCCAGCGAGACCACCGTCGGCGAGTAGTAGTTGACGCCGAGCACCTCGATGGGACGGGAGATCTCCGCCAGGTCGCCGTCGTGCACCAGGGCGCCCCAGTCGACGATGCGCGCGGTGTCCTCGAGCAGGTCCTCGGGGTACGCCCCGTCGAGGATGGGGCCGGTGAAGACCCGGTTGCCGACCGCGTCGATACGGCGGGCGGCGTCGGCGTCCTCGGCGCTGCCGGTGAGCGGGCGCACCTGGTGCAGGTTCAGCGTGATGGAGGTCTGCGCGGACGCCGGCAGAACCGCGCGCAGCGCCCCGATCGCCTGGCCGTGGGCCAGGTTGAGGTGGTGGGCGGCGCGCAGGGTGGCCGCCGGGTCGGTCCGGCCCGGCGCGTGCACACCGGAGCCGTAGCCGAGGAACGCCGAGCACCACGGCTCGTTGAGGGTGGTCCATACGCCGATCCGGTCACCGAGGGTCCGGGCCATGATGTCGGCGTACTCGGCGAAGCGGTATGCGGTGTCGCGGTGCGGCCAGCCGCCCGCGTCCTCCAACTCCTGGGGCAGGTCCCAGTGGTAGAGGGTGGCGACAGGGGTGATGCCCGCCTCCAGCAGCTCGTCGGTGAGCCGGCGGTAGAAGTCCAGTCCACGCTCGACGGCGGGCCCGCGCCCGGTGGGCTGCACCCGGGACCAGGAGATGGAGAAACGATACGCCTTGAGGCCGAGGTCCTTCATCAGCGCCACGTCGTCGCGGTAGCGGTGGTAGTGGTCGGCGGCGATGTCCCCGGTGTCCCCGTTGCGGACCTTTCCGGGGGTGTGGCTGAAGGTGTCCCAGATGGACGGGGTGCGGCCGTCCTCGGTGGCGGCACCCTCCACCTGGTAGGCGGCGGTGGCGGCTCCCCAGGTGAAGCCCTGCGGGAAGGAGGTGGCCGGGGCCGACACGGGGGTCGCCTCGGGTCGTACGGCGGTCATCGTGAGAACGCTCCCAAAGTATCGGGGGAAGAGGCCGGACAGCGGTCCGGCGAGAGGAGGATGCGGGCGGACGCGGGCCGGGCGCCCGTCCGGTACGGCCCGCGTGCGGGCGGGCCCTACCGGACGACGGAAGACGGGGCAAGCGCGTGGGCTGCCGGGGCGCCGGCCCGGCGCGGATCTGGTCAGCCCTTCACGGCGCCCGCCATGATGCCCCCGACGATCTGCTTGCCGAAGATCACGAACACCAGCAGCAACGGCAGCGTGCTGATCAGGGCTCCGGCCATGACGATGCTCTGGTCGGGGGTGTAGGAGGCACTGAGCTGGCCGAGGGCCACCTGGATAGTGGGGTTCTGCTGGTTCAGGGCGAGGAAGGGCCAGAAGAAGTCGTTCCACGCCTGCACGAACGTGAGCATGCCCAGCACCATCATCGCGGGCCGGGCCACGGGAAGGACGACGTTCCAGACGATCCGGATGTTGCTCGCACCGTCCACCTTGGCCGCCTCGATGAGCTCGTAGGGCAGGGCCTCCAAGAGGTACTGGCGCATGAAGAAGACACCGAAGGCACCGACGAGGGTCGGGAAGATCACCGACTCCAGCTTTCCGCCCCATCCGATGTCCGACATCATCATGAAGAGCGGGACGACGCTGAGCTGCGGAGGAATCGTCAGCGTGGCGATGACGGCGGTCATCAGGGCGCCGCGCCCGCGAAAGCGCATCTTGGCGAAGGCGTAGCCCGCGAGGGTGCAGAAGAACAGCGTCGCCGCCGTGATGCAGCCGGACACGATGATGCTGTTGACGATGGCCTTCCCCAGGTGCGCCTGTTCCCAGGCCGACTGGAGGTTGCTCCACAGACGGCCGCCCGGCACGAGCGGCGGCGGGGTGTCGAGGACCCGCTGCTGGTCATGCGAGGCGGCCACCAGGGTCCAGTACAGGGGGAAGAGCGAGCCCAGGCCGACGATGACGAGGGCCGCGTAGGTGAGCGGGCCGCCCTTGAGCTGCTGGCCGGCGCCGAGCTTGAAACGATTGCGGCCCGTGCCCTCGGTCCGCGGCGGCGCTGCCGGGAGGAGGTTCGGAGCGGTCTTGGTGGGACTGGTCGTGGTCATCGATTTCGCTCCCGTCAGGCCGCGCTCTTGCGCACGAACCGGCTGACGATCCAGTTGATCAGGGCGATGAGCAGCAGCAGGACGAGCATCGCCCAGGCCACGGCGGCGGCCGGACCCAGGTGCCCGAGCTTCCAGCCGTAGTTGAAGAGATAGATGCTGAGGGTCTCGTACTGGTGCTCGTTGCCACCGATCGAGCCGAGGGTTCCGCCCTGCAGCAGCAGCGGCTCACCGAAGAGCTGCATGGAGCCGATGGTCGAGATGACGATCGTGAAGAGGATCGTCGGCCGCAAGGAGGGGATGGTCACCTTGCGGAACTGCTGCCACCGCGTAGCCCCGTCGATCGAGGCCGCCTCGTACAGATCCGTCGGCACCGCTTGCATGGCCGCGAGATAGATCAGCGCGTTGTACCCGGTCCAGCGCCAGATCACGATGACGGAGATGGCGATCTTGGACGTCCACTCCCCGTTGCCCCAGTCGATGTTGCCGAACCCGACGAAGTGCAGCACCCAGTTGAGCAGGCCGCCGTCGGCCCGGAAGACCAGGGCGAACACCAGGGCCGCGGTGGCCACCGAGGTGGCGTACGGGGTGAGGATCACCGTCCGCCAGAAGGTGCTGGCGCGCAGCTTGTAGTTGAGGAGATGGGCGAGGCCCAGCGCGACGAGCAGCTGCGGGACGGTCGAGATGACGCCGATCACAAAGGTGTTGACGACAGCCGTCCAGAACTCGGAGTCCTGGAGGATCTTGGCGAAGTTGTCCCAGCCGACCCACTCGGACTGGCTGAGGCTCGTCATCTCCACCCGGTGCAGGGCGATCCAGCCGGTGTAGAGCAGCGGATAGAGCCCGAAGGCGCCGAAGATGAGGAAGAAGGGGGCGATGTACGCGTAGGGGGAGGCCAGGTCGTCGAAGCGCCAGAGCCGACTGCGCCACGATCGCCGGTCGCTTCCGTTCGACGCGGCGCCGGAGCCGCCGGGCTGCGGGCTGTAGGCGCCCCGGGTGGGGGTTGTTGTTGCCACGGAGGAAGTCCTTCTCTGGGGGGTCGGCCGGGTACGGGGCCGCGGACGCGTCCAGGGGCCGGGCGCCGGCCCCGTCGCGCCGCGAAGCGCGTCGGTTCGGCACCGGCCCGCTTCGCGCCCGGGCCTTGAAGTCCGTGCGGTGCGGGACCCGGCCGCCGGATGCCCGGCCCTGTCGCTCAGGTGCCGGGCCCGATCGCGCTGCCGGACAAGCACCGGCGGGCACAGGGACCACGGGCCGGTGCGGCACCAGGTGCCGCACCGGCAGGCGCCGTGACGCCCTGCGCCCGTACGGAGCCGGGCGCTCGACCGGACACGGACGGACCCTTCCTACCGTGGGATCCGCCGGACCGGCCCCTGCGCCCGGGCCGGTGCGGGCGGCCGCCGAGCCGCCCGCACCGGCGAGCGTCAGCCGATCGCCTTGTCAATCGTGTCGGTCGCGGCCTTCCACGCGTCAGCGGGCTTGGTGCCCCGCTGCTCCATGTTGTTGATCTGCGTGGAGATCGTGTCCTTGATCACGCCGTCCTTCGGGCCGAGCACGGCCTCGGGGATCGACTTGGCCTCCTCGGCGTAGATCTGGCCGATGGGGGCGTCGCTGAAGTAGGCGAGCTTCGCGTTCTTCACGTCGGGGAGCTCATAAGCGCCCTGGTTCGAGGGGAAGATGCCGGCAGCCTTGAACACGGCGGCCTGCTGCTCAGGGGCCGTCAGCCACTTCACCAGGTCGGTGGCCTCCTTGACGTGCTTGCCGCTCTTGGGGACGGACAGGAAGGAGCCACCCCAGTTGGCCGCGGTCGAACCGGGCGCGCGGGAGATGTCCCACTTGCCCTTGTAGGCGTCACCGGAGTTGTTGGAGATCTGGTTGGCCATCCACGCGGGGCACGCAACGGTGGCCACGGAGCCCTTGCGCAGCGCCGCCGTCCATGCGTCGGTGAACTGCGGCAGACCCTCGGTCAGCTTCTTCGCGGCGGCCTCGGCGGCCAGGCTCCAGCCCTGCTGAACGGCCGGGCTGTCCTTGTAGATCGGCTTGCCGTCGGCGTCGTAGTACTGCTTGGCGTCGGAGCTGACGACCGCGTTGTACATGGCGCTCGCGGAGTCCATGAAGTAGGTCCCGGAGGGGGCCTTCTTCTTGTACTGCTCACCGAGCTTGAGGTAGTCCTCCCAGCCACCCGCGACGGCCTTGGCGACGGCCTCACGGTCGGTCGGCAGACCGGCCTTCTCGAAGAGGTCCTTGCGGTAGCACAGCGACATGGGACCGATGTCGGTGCCCGCGCCGATGACCGCGCCGTCCTTCGTGGTGGCCTGCTTCTCCTTCCAGGACACCCAGTCGCTCACGTTGATCGACTTGCTCAGATCGCTGAACTTGTCGGCCTGGGTGTCGACGACCTCCTTGATGCGGCCGACCTCGATGCCGGTGACGTCCGCCAGGCCGCTGCCCGTGTTCAGCTGCTGAAGGAGCTTCGGGTAATAGTCCTGCTCGTTGGCGGTGGTCTCTTCCTTCACCGTGATCTTCGGGTGGAGCTTGTGGTACTGGGCGAACAGACCGGCTTCCTTGTAGCCGAACTGCCCGAAATCGGCCACGGTGAGGGTGATGTTGCCGTCGGACCCGGAGGCGTCCGAGTCGCCGTCGTCGCTGCTGCAGCCCGTGAGCAGCAGGGCCGAGGCCGCCAGGGCCGAGGTGGTCAGGACCGCCGCTCTGCGGCCACGACCGCCGCCGGTGCCAGTTATGCGCATTCCACTACTCCTTGTTCCAGTGGGGAACGGGACCTCAGGATTCGGACCGCCGGCGGTCGACAGTCCGGACCTGCCCCTCTCGATTCGAGCAGCGGCCAGCCCACAGCACGGGCGTGCAGTGCGAAGATGCTGGTCAACGGTGTGCCATGCGAGGTAGAGGGAAAGGCCATCGGTGCTTCGGGGCCGCGCGAGACGCCCCCCGGCGATCCGTGGGACCGCTCCCACGCGGCATGCCGGAAGACTCCTTCCTGACGGGCCACGTGTCAAGACTTGAAAACACCGATGTTGCGCGAGCGTGTCCCGTACGTCACGTGAACGTGTCGTGCCGTGGATCGCTCAAGGCCCCGGCATCCGCCGATCTGTGCCCAAATCCCCGCAGGTCACGAGCGGTATGCGGGTGCGGATCCGCTGGGCCGGCCCGCTCGTGGAAGCGTTCTCCGAAAATTCCGAGTCACAATGAAGCACTCCTTACAGAACGCCGGAAGGTGAACAATGAGTTCTGCCACACAGCCGCCCGAGGCCGCCCACGTCCGGCGCCCGACGCTGGACGCCGTGGCCGCTCGTGCCGGTGTCGGCCGCGGCACGGTCTCCCGGGTGATCAACGGCTCCCCGAAAGTGAGCGCCCGCTCCCGGGCGGCCGTGGAGCAGGCGATCGCCGAACTCGGCTACGTTCCCAACCGCGCCGCCCGTTCCCTGGTCACCCGCCGTACGGACTCGGTCGCCCTGGTCGTCCCCGAGTCCGAGACCCGGCTCTTCTCCGAGCCGTACTTCTCGGCGATCATCCGAGGCGTGTCCTCCGGGCTCTCGGGCGCCGGCATGCAGTTGCTGCTGGTGCTGGTCCGCGACGAGAGCGAGCGCGCACGGCTTGCCACCTACCTGACCGAACAACGGGTGGACGGCGTGCTGATGATGGCCGTCCACCGCGACGACACGCTCCCGGACCTTCTGGACGAGTTGGCGATCCCGACCGTGCTGGCCGGACGGCGCGGCGATCCGGAGCCCCTGGGACACGTCCGCGCGGACAACGGAGGCGGCGCCCGGGCCGCGGTCCGGCATCTGCTGGAGGGGAACCGGCGGACCATCGCCACCATCACGGGACCGTTGGACATGGACGTCGCCCGCGCCCGGCTCGACGGCTACCGGGAGGCCCTGCAGACAGCGGGCATCACCGTCGACGAGGAGTTGATCGCGGTCGGCGACTTCACGGAGGAGGGCGGGCGGGCAGCCATGCGTGAACTGCTGCGCCGGCGCCCCCGTCTCGACGCCGTCTTCGCCGCCTCCGACGTGACGGCATCGGGTGCCGTACTCGAACTGCGCGCGGCGGGGCGGCGGGTGCCCGACGACGTCGCCGTCATCGGTTTCGACGACTCGATCGTGGCCCGGCACACCGATCCACCGCTGACCAGCGTGCGCCAGCCGATCGAGGAGATGGGCCGCACCATGGCGCGACTCCTGCTGGAGGAGATCGCCCAGCGGGGCAAGGGCCACCGGGAGGTCGTCCTGCCGACGGAACTGGTGGTCCGGAAGTCCGCCTGAGCGGCGCCGCCCACGCGACGGGCCCGAGGGCGGCGCCTGCCTCATCGCGCCACCGGCGCCGGAGGCTCACCCCGAGGAGACTTCCTGCCTCGCACCCCTTCCCCATGGGAGCGCTCCCATGCACAATGGGGTCAGCCGAACCCAGGAGAGCTCCCACGATGACCGTGTCCGCGCCACCCGTGACGTTCCCCCGCGCCTTCCTCTGGGGTGCCGCCACGTCCGCGTACCAGGTCGAGGGTGCGGTGCGGGAGATCGGCCGCACGCCTTCCATCTGGGACACCTTCAGCCACACACCGGGCAAGACGGTCAGCGGCGAGACCGGTGACACAGCCGTCGACCACTACCACCGCTACCGCGACGACGTCGCGCTCATGGCCGAACTGGGCCTGAACGCCTACCGCTTCTCGGTCTCGTGGTCGCGGGTGCAGCCGACCGGCCGGGGCCCGGTGGTCCAGCGGGGCCTGGACTTCTACCGCCGTCTGGTGGACGAGCTGCTCGCGCACGACATCAAGCCGGCGATCACCCTCTACCACTGGGACCTGCCGCAGGACCTGGAGAACGCGGGCGGCTGGCCGCGGCGCGAGACCGCCTTCCGGTTCGCCGAGTACGCGCTGCTGGTGGGTGAGGCGCTGGGCGACCGCGTCCAGCAGTGGATCACTCTGAACGAGCCCTGGTGCAGCGCGTTCCTGGGCTACGGCTCCGGGGTGCACGCTCCGGGCCGCACCGACGCTGCGGCGTCACTGCGCGCGGCCCACCATCTGAATCTGGCCCACGGCCTCGGTGCGTCCGCGCTCCGGTCTGTGATGCCGGCCCGCAACACCGTGGCGATCAGCCTCAACTCGTGCGCGGTGCGGACGGTGTCACAGGACCCGGCGGACCTGGCGGCGGGGCGGAAGATCGACGATCTGGCGAACGGCGTCTTCCACGGCCCGATGCTGCACGGGGCGTACCCGGAGACACTGCTCACGGCGACGTCGTCGCTCACGGACTGATCCTACGTCCACGACGGCGATCCGGCGGCGATCAACCAGCCGCTGGACGCACTGGGCCTCAACTACTACACCCCGACTCTCGTGTCGGCGGCGACGGCTGCGGGCCGCCCGCGGTCGGACGGTCGCGGCAAAGCCGCGGGCTCGCCCTGGCCGGGTGCCCAGGACGTGACCTTCCATCAGAGCCCAGGCAGGCGCACGGAGATGAGCTGGAGCATCGACCCGGCGGGCCTGCACGAGCTGATCATGCGGTACACCCGGGAGGTGCCGGGGCTGCCGCTGTACGTGACGGAGAACGGCGCGGCCTACGACGACAAGCCCGACCCGGACGGGCGCGTCCACGACCCCGAGCGGATCGCGTACCTGCACAGCCATCTGTCGGAGATCCGCCGTGCCATCGCGGACGGTGCGCACGTGCGCGGCTACTACCTGTGGTCCCTGATGGACAACTTCGAGTGGGTGCACGGCTACAGCAAGCGGTTCGGGGTGGTCTACGTGGACTACGCGACGCTTGCCCGGCAGCCGAAGTCGAGCGCGCACTGGTACTCCCTGGCGGCCCGCACCGGAAAGCTGCCGCCGCCGCAGGACTGACCGCCCGGGGACGCGGCGCGGGAGGGAGGTGCCGCGTCCCCGGCGATCCGGGATCCGGTTCGATGGGCCTGGCCCTACTTGAAGGCGGCGAACGCCCTCGAGAAGGCGAACCTGTCCTGGACGACCGAGCTGCACGTCGCGTCCGCCGTGGGCTTGGCACCGCCCTCGCACTGCTTGTCCCGCGTGGCCGACCACATCGACAGCCCGCCCAGGCCCTTCGACTTGGCGAAGCCCACGAGCTGGGCGGCGTCGTCGACCTTGAAGATCTCCGACGACACGTCGTTGACGCCGATCATCGGGGTGACCGCGACCGTCTTCCAGGCCGCACCGTCGGAGAGTCCGAGCACACTCTTGATCTGGGCCTGAGTGGCGGTGGCGGCCTGTTCGGCGTAGGTGCCCATGTCACCGCTGTACGCGGCTCCGTAGTCCATCGCCATGATGTTGACCGTGGAGATCTTCACACCGTTGGACTTGGCGTCGGCGACAAGGTTCACGCCGTCCTGGGTCAGGCCCTCCGGCATCACGGGGAGGGTGAACGACACGTCCAGACCCGGGTGCCGGCGCTGGAGCTCGGCGATGGCCTGGGCGCGACGGGTGTTGGCGGCGGTGTTCGGCAGCGCGCCGCCCTCCACGTCGAAGTCGACCTTGGTGAGCTTGTAGGCGTCCACGACCTTCCCGTACGCCGCGGCCAGCGCGTCCGCCGAGGAGCAGGCCGTGGCCAGTTCCGAGCCTGAGGCGCCGCCGAAGGAGACCCGGACGTCGCCGCCCTTGGCGCGCAGGGCGCCGGTCTGCGCGGCCACGGCGTCACTGCCGATGGCGGTGACACCGCCCCACTTGGGAGTGCAGCCGCCGCCGTCGGTGACGAAGGCCAGGTTGTATTCCTTCACGCCCGTCGCGTCGGCCGAGGCGATCAGGTCGAAGGCCGGGTAGAGGGAGGTGTCGACGTACGGGGCGAAACCGGCGCTCGCGCCCATCCCGGAACCGGGGGTTCGAGAGGCGGTCGGAGCCGGCGTGGCGGTCGCCGTCGCGGTCGGGGTCGGCTTCGCGGTGGGGGTCCCGGTGGGGGTCGCCGACTGCGTCGGACGGCCGCTCGGCTCCGGCGTCGCACCGTCGTCGGCGGAACACTTGGCGCCGTCGACGAGGCAGCCGGTCGGGTTCCCGGAGCCGGTCACGACGAAGCCGACGGTCACCGACTCGCCGGCCGCCAGCCCGTCCTTGTCCCAGGTGGGCGGCTTGACGGTGACGTACTGCCCGCTCACCGTCGATGTGCCGTTCCACAGCGAGCTGAGCTTCGCACCGGACGGCAGGTCGAACTGCAGCGTCCAGTCGGACTCGGTGCGGTCGCTGTCGTTCGAGACGACGTACTGCGCGGTGTAGCCCGTGGACCAGTCACTCGTCCTGGTGTAGACGGCACCCACGCCGGCAGCCTGCGCGGTGCCGGTGACCAGGAGCGCTCCGCCGCCCACGACGGAGGCGGCGACGATGCCGCCGATCACCGTGTTCCTGCCGCTGATCCTGCGCCGGTGCGTACTGCTCATCGCGTGCCTGCCTTCGCTGCTCACGGGGGGTGGGGTACGGCAGCACGCTAGCGAGCCTGAATCGCGCAAATCAGATCATCTGGACGGCAGTTGAGGATCTTAGGGTGCGCTTAAGGAAGGGATCGGGGCCGGTTAAAGGGAGAGACCGATGTGCCGGACCGTCTGCGGCGCACCCGGTGCCCGCGCCGCACCGGGGCCCGCCCGTCGAGCTGGAACCAGATGCGCACCTCCGTGCCGCCCAGCACGGACGAGCCGATGCGCACGTCCCCGCCGGTCGACTCGGCGAGCCTCCGCACGATGTCCAGGCCGAGGCCCGTCGATCCGGCGCTGCCCGAGCCGCGTCCCCGGGCCATCGCGGCCTCCGGGTCGAGGATGCCGGGCCCGGCGTCGGACACCAGCACGATCACCGCGTCCTCGCCGTTGTGCACATCGACCGCGAACGCCGTGCCCTCGGGTGTGTGCCGGAAGACGTTCCCGAGCAGCGCGTCGAGCGCGGCCGCGAGATCGGCCCGGCCCACGGGGATGCGCACCGGTCGGCCGACCCCGGCCACCCGCCACTTGCGGCCCTCGTCCTCGGCGAGCGCCGACCAGAACTCCATCCGCTCCCGCACCACTTCGGCCGCGTCGCACCCGGCGCCCGGACCTGCCGCCGCGGTCTGCGGCTTGGCCTCCCGTGCCGTACGGATGATCGTGTCGACCTCGCGTTCCAGTTGCGCCACCGCCTCCCGTGTCTGCTCGGCGGCCGGGCCGTCGCCGAGCGAGGCCGCGTTCAGCCGCAGCACGGTCAGCGGTGTGCGCAGCCGGTGGGAGAGGTCGGCCGCCAGTTCCCGTTCGCCGGCCAGGAGTTGGACGACCTGGTCGGCCATCGAGTTGAACGCAACGGCCGCGAGGCGCAGTTCGGCCGGCCCCTCCTCCGGGACCCGCGCCCCGAGTTTTCCCTCCCCCAACTCGTGTGCGCCCTCGACCAGGCGCTGGGCGGGCTGCACCATCCGGACGCCGAGCCGGTCGGCGACCGCGACCGAGCCGATGACCAGCGCGACGCCGACCGCGGCGAGCACCCCCCAGGCCGTTGCGACGCCGTTCGACACCTCGGACTCCGGGACGTACACCTCGACGACGGCGATGGCACCGGAGCTGAGCGCGGTGGGCTGGAGCAACGCCGAGCCGCCCGGGACCTCGGCGATGGACGCCCGGCCCAGCCGGCGGGTGGTCGCGATGTCCTTGGCCACGGCGCGACCGGGCCCGATGTCGACGGCCTTCGTGCCCTCGCCGGCCGGAATGTGCACGGCCATCCCGTCGCCGGGGCCCGCCGAGGCGACCACCTTCTCCAACTGGTCGCGGTCGGTGGTGATGGACAGCGCGGGCGCGATCGCCGCGGCCTCCCGCTCCGCGTTCGAGAAGGCACGGTCGCGTGCCATCTCCTTGATGACGAGCCCGAGCGGGACCGCGAAGGCGACGACGACCATGGTGGTCACCGCCACGCAGACCTTGACCAGCGCCCACCTCATGTCAGCGGCTCCGCCCTCGGTGGTTCCAGCTTCACGCCGACTCCCCGCAAAGTGTGCAGATAGCGCGGCTTCGCCGCCGTCTCGCCCAGCTTCCGCCTGAGCCAGGAGAGATGGACGTCGATGGTCTGGTCGTCCCCGTACGACTGCTGCCACACCTCGGCGAGCAGTTCCCTGCGCGGTACGACGACGCCGGGCCGGCCGGCGAGGAAGGCGAGCAGGTCGAACTCACGGCGAGTCAGGTCCAGTGGTGCGCCGTCCAGTTCCGCGAGGCGGCGCAGCGGATCGATCGCGAGGCCGCCGACCCGGACGACCGACGGCGGCGCGGCCTCCGCGGTGGCGGCGCGGGTCCGGCGCAGCACCGCCGCGATCCGTGCCGACAGGTGCTCGACCGAGAAGGGCTTGGTCAGATAGTCGTCCGCGCCCGCGTTGAGCAGGCGGACGATCTCCGTCTCGTCGTCGCGTGCGGTAGCGATGATCACCGGTACGTCGGTGATGCCGCGCAGCATCTTCAGCGCCTCCGACCCGTCCAGATCGGGCAGTCCGAGGTCGAGGATCACGACGTCGAACGGGAGGTGGGCGACCTCGCGCAGCGCCTCCAGGGCGGTGCCGACGCTGCGCACGGTGTGCCCGGCCTCCGTCAGATGCCTGATGAGCGCCGAGCGTACGAACTGGTCGTCCTCGACCACGAGCACACGTGCCATGGGCGGCACCGTACGCCATGAGGGGACGGGATCCCCCCGGTCGGGCGAAGCCGACCGGGGGGATCCCGTGATAAGGGGTCAACTCCCCCGCGCCGCAAGGGGACGACCGGAACTGTGTGCGACCCGTGAGACACAGGTGGGGCGTGTGGGGCAGTATGGCGGGGATGGTCAGAGGACTCGTACACGTACTGGCGTGGTCGCTCGCCACGGGAGCGGCGGTCACGCTGTCGTGGTGGGGCGTCCATACGGTGATGGCCGGGACCGCATACGATCCGCCACGCGCCCTGCCCATCACGGCGGGCGGTGCGACCGCGCAGGGCGCGAAGCCGGTGACTTCGCCGACGGAGCGGCCCGAGTCGTCGAGGAGCACGAGCCGCAAGCCCGCGCCGAGCCCGACACCGACCCCGACGAAGACGGCCGGCGCTGGTCCGCGTCCCACTCCGGCAGCGTCCTCGTCCCCCTCCTGGGACGGCCGCGTGAAGAGTTACGACACCGACGGCGGGCGCGCGGTCTTCGACCTGGGCAGCAGGTCCGCGTCCTTGGTGTCGGCCACGCCCGGGCCCGGTTGGTCGATGCAGGTGTGGAAGACGGAGACATGGATCCGGGTCGAGTTCGCCTCCGGCGTGAACCGGGTGTCGGTGTTCTGCACGTGGCACGACGGTCCGCCGCACGTGGAGATCTGGACCTACTGAGGGCCGGGCACCCGGGTCAGCGGAAGACCGACGGCGGCGGGGCCGGTGAGGCCACGGCCGCCGCGTCCGTGACCGCCGCCGCGCCCCCGGTGAAGTCGGTCAGCGCCCTGCCGTGCTCGACGCGCGCCGGGTGCGGGTCCGAGGCGGCACGGCGGGTCAGTTCGGCGACCGGAAGCGGGTTGGCGGAGGCGACGAGGACCGCGTTCCCGAAACGCTTGCCGCGCAGTACGGCGGGGTCGGCGATCAGGGCGAGTTCGGGGAAGACGGCCGCAGCGGTCGAGATCTGACCGCGCAGATGAGCGAGCGGTGGCCCGTCGGCGAGGTTGGCCAAGTACTGGCCGCCGTCGTTCAGCACCCTGCGCACATCGGTGAGGAACTCGACCGACGTCAGATGCGCCGGGGTGCGCGCCCCGCTGAACACATCCACGATGACCAGGTCCGCCCAGCCGTCCGGCACCTTGGCGAGCCCTTCGCGGGCGTCCGTGGAGCGTACCCGGATGCGGGCGTTCGGATCCAAGGGCAGGGCGCGCCGCACGAGTTGGACGAGCGCCGCGTCACGCTCGACGACCTGCTGGGTGGAGCGGGGCCGGGTGGCGGCGGTGTAGCGGGCGAGGGTGAAGGCGCCGCCGCCGAGGTGGACGGCGTGCACCGGGCGGCCGGGCGGGGCGGCCAGGTCGATGACATGACCGAGGCGGCGCTGGTATTCGAACGCGAGGTAGGCCGGGTCGTCGAGATCGACGTGCGACTGGGGAGCGCCGTCGATGAGGAGGCTCCAGGCGCGCACCCGGTCCCGGTCGGGTATCAGCTGGGCGAGCCCGCCCTCGACCGTCTCGACGACGGCCTCTGCGGCCTGCCCGCGCCGCGCGTTCCGTGCCCTGCCCATTCAGCCATTATCGAGGGGAAGGTGAAGTGCGGCCCACCGGCGGTGCGCGGGGTCCTCGGCCGACCCGGACCGTCAGCGCACGCTCACCGACAGTTGTCGGCCGCCTCGAGCAGCCGGGCCGCCTCTCCGAGGGCCTCCCGCAGTACCGCGGGGTCCGTGGCCAGTTCCGCGTCGCCCGGCGGCAGCAGCCAGCCCGTGCCCTCGACCGGAGGTACCGGAGCCGCGGGGCCGATGGCGCGTGCCTGCGTCTGGGTACACGTGCTGCCGGGGACGTCCCAGGCGTCCGCGGTGCCAGGCGGGACCAGGAAGCCCAGGGTGTCGCAGCCGTCGTCGTGGAGGACGGGCCCGACACAGTCGCCCGCGCCCCGGCGCAGGATGTCGACCGCCTCGAGTCCCTGCCGGGCCGGAACGGTCACGAGGTCCGGCGCCTGCTGTGGCGCTGCGCTGCACTCCGGGGTCGGCATGTGCCGCGCGGTCGACGGTGACGTACGGAAATCGGTGCTCTGCGTGGTCTGCATCCCGGCCTCCATGGCGGAACCCCTCCTCGACGAGTGAGTTGGGTCGGGAGTTCGGGGGGCTCCCGGTCCATCGGGTTAAACGCGCCGGAACGTCAACGGCAACGGGCACAACACCGCCGTAAAGGATGGCAGTTCATGGCAGATCGCGCATGAGATATCCGGTTTGTAGGCAAACCTCGCGTGACGACTCTCGCGGGACAGGTACGTTCTTGCACCGCCGGACGCAGGGAACCAACTGGCACCACGCGGGCAAGTCATCCCGAATCCGGCATGGTTCGACGGTTCGCACGAGAGGGCCCGACCATGACCTCGTCCCAGCACCCCAGGCCACCACGGCCGAACCTCGCCTTCCGGCAGCTGCGCGGACAGCGCTCGCCGGGCGAGTTCGCCGCGGCGGTGCGACGCGCCGCGCGGGAGATCGGCGAGCGGGTCAGCTGTGACGCCCGGTACATCGGACGCGTGGAGGCCGGCGAGATCCGTTGCCCCAACTACGCCTACGAACGGGTGTTCCTGCACATGTTCCCCGGACGCACACTCACGGACCTGGGGTTCGCACCCCGCTCCGCGGTGCGCGGCCGGGGGGCGCGAACCACCCAAGAGGCGCCCCCCGCACACACCACCCCCCGTCCGTATGCCCCAAGTGAGACACGTGAGGGCTACGAGACGTATGAGACGCCAGACACCTACGAGACGCACGAGTCGTACGACGGACACGCGTACGACGAACAGAACCACGAGGAGAGCGACGTGCTACGTCGCGCATTCATGACCGGCGGCACCGTCACAGTGGCGACCGCCTCTTTCGGCCCTCTGGGCCTCACCTGCGGCGGGGCGGCAGCGGCCGCCGGCCGTCCCGTCCATCGCGCGGGCTCGTCCGAGGCGAGCGCCCTCGAGGAGGCCGTACGCAAGATCAGACTGCTCGACGACCGGCACGGCGCGGACGGCCTGTACCGCCGCGCGGCGGCCCCCCTGCGCACCGCGTACGCGCTGCTCGACGCGGGCACGACCCGGCAGTCGGTCACCGACCGGCTGTACGCGGGCGCGGGCGAACTGGCCATCTCGGTCGGATGGTTGGCACACGACTCCGGGCGGTTCGACGACGCCCGCTCGCACTACGCGGAGGCGCTGGCGACGGCCCGGATGTCCGGGGATCCGGGCCTGGAGGCACACGCGTTCTGCAACACCGCGTTCCTCGCCCGCGACGCGGGCCGGCCCCGGGAGGCCGTACGGGCGGCGCAGGCGGCCCAGCGCGCCGCGCGCCCGCTCGGCTCCCACCGCCTGATGTCGCTGCTCGCCCTGCGCGAGGCGGGCGGCTGGGCGGGGCTCGCGGACCGGGTCGGCTGTGAGCAGGCGCTGGCCCGGGCGCAAGCCCTGTTCGAACGGGGGACGTCGGCCGTGGACCCGGAATGGATGACGTTCTACGGCGAGGCCGAACTGGAGGGCCTCGAGGCGCAGTGCTGGTCGACCCTGGGCGACTGGCCGCGCGCGGCCCGGCACGCCCGGCGGGCCGCTCATCTGCAGGACCCGCACTTCACCCGGAACATCGCCCTGTACACCGCGGAACTCGCCGACGACCTGGCCCGCGGTGGCCGCCCCGACGAGGCGGCCGAGGCCGGGCGACGCGTTCTGGACCTCCTGGACCAGGTCCAGTCGTCCCGGATCCAGGCGATGCTGGCAGGCACGGCGAGGGTTCTGCTGCCGCACCGCAGGGCATCGGGGGTGTCGGCGTTCCTGGACCGCCACGCGTCCCTGCCGCGCACGGCCTGAAGGCGCCCCCGCAGTGAGCGCGGCTACCCCGCGAGGTGACCGCAGTCGTTCCAGGACTCGATCGCCGGCTCCCCGTAGGCCCACCCGAGGACCGACAGGGAGGTGGGGTTGAGACGGATGCGGGCGGCGAACCCCAGTGGCAGCCCGAGCCACCGCGCCCCTATGGAGCGCAGGATGTGCCCGTGCGCGAAGACCAGGACGTCGCGATCCGACGCGCGGGCCCAGGCGACGACCTCGTCCGCTCGCGCACCGACGTCGGCCAGGGTCTCCCCCTCGGGCACCCCGTCGCGCCAGATGAGCCAGCCCGGCCGGATCGCCTGGATCTCGGCCGGCGTCATGCCCTCGTACGCGCCGTAGTCCCACTCCAGCAACGCGTCCCACTCGCTCGCCCGCTCACCGAACCCGGCGAGCTCGCACGTCTCACGCGCGCGTGCCAGCGGACTCGTGCGCACCTCGACGCCGCCCAGCCCTTCGAACGGTGCCCGGTGCAGCCGCTCCCCCAGCAGCTCGGCGCCCCGCTTGCCCTCCTCCAGGAGCGGTACGTCGGTCCTGCCGGTGTGCTTGCCGGACAGCGACCACTCCGTCTGTCCGTGCCGGGCCAGCAGGATGCGCGGTACCATGAGCGACCTTTCGGGATGAATCGAACAAAAGTCAACAATGACGTCACAACAAGGACGTCACACCAATCATCGCGCACTACGCCCCCGGGCAACCCGGCGGGCGATCTCTGCGTCTTGAGGGCCGGATGCCCCTCAAGAGGGGGCGCATACGCCGTAAGGTGGCAGACCGGGTCAACGGGACTCGCAGCAGAACAGAAGGGGGAGGGCGAATCGGATGCCGCAGGCCGAGACACCAGGCATCGGGGGAAGCCCGCTGACCCGGCTGCGCTGGTGGACCGAACTGTCCCTGATCCTGGTGGTGTACCTCTGCTACTCCGCCGGACGGCTGCTCGCCCGGGGTGACGTCTCCTCCGCCGTCGGCCACGGCCTGGCGATACTGCGCCTGGAGAAGCTGCTGCGCATCAACGCCGAGCACCCGCTGAACCGTCTCTTCACCCGCGAGGCGTGGCTCGGCGTACCGGCCGACTTCTGGTACGCGTCGCTGCACTACCTTTTGACCCCGGCGATCCTGGTCTGGCTGTTCAGGCGGCGCCAGGAGCACTTCCGAGTGGCCCGCACCTGGCTGATGACCTCCACGTTCATCGGTCTGATCGGCTTCACGCTGCTGCCGACCTGCCCGCCCCGGCTGCTCTCCCCGGGCCACGGCTTCGTCGACACGATGGCCCAGTACAGCTCCTACGGCTGGTGGGGCGGCGACGCGAGCGCACCGCGAGGCCTGGGCAGCATGACGAACCAGTACGCCGCGATGCCGAGCCTGCACGTCGGCTGGGCGCTGTGGTGCGGAGTGATGCTGTGGCGATACGGCGGCACGCGCTGGGCCAGGGCGGCGGGTGTCGCCTACCCACTGCTGACCGCGATCGTGGTGATGGGCACCGCGAACCACTACTCGCTCGACGCGGTCGCGGGCGTCGCCGTCATGGGCGCCAGCTTCCTGCTCACCCCGTCGGTGATGCGTGCGGCGGACGTGTTCCGCACCCGGCTGCGGCGTCCGTCCGTACCCGCCGCGGATGCCCCGCGCACCTCAGGTTCCCCTGTTGTCAGTGCAGGATGCCAGACTTCGACGGGTGAGCGAATTCCCCGACAGCGCATCTCCCGCTCCGGATCGGGAGCCGAGCCGGGTGCCTCTCCCGCGGACGCGGGGGACGGCGCTGCGGCAGCGGCTCGCTGACCTGCGCGGCCCGTCCGTACAACCCAAGGCGCTCGACGCGCGCGCCCTCGCCGCGCTCGCCGCGAACCCCGGGTGCAGGCGTCGCGCGCTCCTGGACGGCGCGGGGGTGGACAAGGCGGCGCTGGCGGGAGCGCTGGGAGCCCCGTCGGCGTTCGGGCAGTCGCAGTTCGCCTTCATGCGGGGCAACGCGTTCGAGGCACGGGTCAAGGCCGACGGCGGCGCGGAGCTGCTGCGGCTGGTGCGCGAGAAGCTCGACCCGACCGCCGACGCGCCGGAGGGAGCGCGCGTCCCCGACCTCACCGCCGTCGGCCCCGAAGGCCGCACCGCCCGGACGGCGCTGGCGTTGCGGGAGGCTGTCGAGGCGGGTGGCTGGACACTGCTCGACCACCCCATGCTCGCCCTGTCCGTGGCGGGTTCCCTCGCGTTCCTGGAGCCGGATGCGGTGGTGGTGCACCCGGACGGCAGCTGGACCGTCGTGGAGATCAAGTCCTTTCCGATGCTGGACGGGTCGGCCGACCCGGCCAAGGTGGGAGCGGCCGCCCGCCAGTCCGCGGTGTATGTGCTGGCCCTGGAGGAGGTCGCCGCCCGCCTCGGCGCGGAGCCTGAGGAGGGCGGCGGTGCCGAGGAAGAGAGTGCGCGCGGGCCCGGAGGGCTGAACACGGTCGCGTCCCCGACCCCGGCCGAGGCACCCGGGAGGCAGAGTGCCCAGGACGGCGTCCCCGCTCCCGTGGTGCGCCACCGGATCCTGCTGGTCTGCCCGAAGGACTTCAGCAACCTGCCGACCGCGTCCCCGGTCGACATCCGCAAACAGCGCGCGGTCACCCGGCGCCAGCTGGCCCGCCTCACCCGTATCGAAGAGATCGCGGACGACCTCCCCCCGGGCACGTGCTTCGCACCCGACCTTCCCCGGAAGGCGTTGACCGCCGCGGTGGAGTCGGTCCCGGCGACCTACGCGCCCGAGTGCCTGGCCGCATGCGAACTGGCCTTCCACTGCCGGGACCGCGCACGAGCCGAGGGGGCGGTCACGTCCTACGGCCGGTCGCTGCGGGCCGAGCTGGGCGGCCTGGAGACAGTGGACGAGGTCCTGGCCGCCGCCCACGGGACGGCCGGGGACCCGGACGACCCGGCGGTGGCGGCGCTGCGCAGGGCGGCGGAGCTGCGGGCCGGGGCACTCGCCGGCCGGGAGGGCGCCGTATGTCGCTGATCGCGACCCTCGCCCGGCTCGAGGCCGTGCAGTCCGGCCGCGCCCGGCCCGTCGCCACCGTCCGGCACCGGCACCTGTCCGAACGGCCCCTCGTCTTCGTGCCGCTCACCACCGCGGGCGAGGCCGGGGCACCGCTCGGCGCGCTCATCGGCACCGACCGGCACACGCCGCGGCTGCTCGTGGTGCCGCAGCCGCGCGACCGCGACCTCAGGTTCGCGTTCCTCACCGACCTCGCGGACGTCGTCCTGCCCTACATCGACGCGTTCGCCGACGCGGTCGAGCCCGCCGAGCGCTCCGAGACCGACCCGGAGACCGGCAAGCGGGTCAAGGTCGAGGTCGACCTGTGCGCGGACGCACCGCAGTTGATCGTGCCGAGCCGCGCAGGCATCGACTTCGTCCGGCTCCTCGGCCGCTCCACGCGATTCCGCCGCACCGCCGAGCAGGACCCCGAGACCCCGTTCCCGGCGCCCCCGCGCGTACCGCTGCTGGGCCGGTGGCTCACGCACTTCGGGGAGCGCTCCCGGGTCCCGGGATCCTCGCTGTTGCTCTCCGTCACCGATCTGCTGGCACGGCACTGGGCAACCGGGCAGTCCAGCCTGGAGGACCAGCACCTCGGCGCACTGCTGGCCTGGATCGACCCGCCGGAGGACGCCTCGGGCGCGGACGCGGCGTTGCGGGCCGAGCGGGCACGGGACGGCGCCGGCCAGCTGCTGTGCCCGCCCGCCGGGCCCGCCACCGACCCGGCCTTCGACAACAAGCTGCTCGCCCCGGCCATCGAGCGCTACGACCGGGTGCGGACCCGGCTCGCCGCCGCCGAGGACGGCGTCGAGGCGGACGAGCGGTTCGGTGAACTCACCGCCGCCGAACACGCGCTCCGCGCGCTGGTCGAGAGCCGTACGCGTCCGACCTGGGACGCGGTCTGGCGGGGACTCGACCTGCTGCGCGCGCTCGAGGAGGGTGGTCACGTGGCGGACCGGTGGACGCGCGACCGCTGGTCGTTCACCGGCCACCGGGACCGTGTGGCTGCGGGCGAACCGCCACAGCCGCGCCGGGACGACGCGGTCACGGCCGCGAACAAGCTCGCCGCACGCGAGCGCGAACAGGCCCGTCTCGACGCCCAGGAGGCGCTCGACGACCCGCTCGTGATGGCCGGGCGGCGGCTGTCCGGAGAGGCGTTCGCGGGGGAGGTCACGGATGTCGTGATGACGTACAGCGAGGGCAAGCGGCCCAGCCCGCGCCCGCTGCTGACCGTGCGGACCGAGGACCGGCCTCATCTCGGGGAACGCACCAAGGTGTACCGGTCGCTGGGCGGCAAGCCCCAGGGGGCCGAGTTCGTCGGACACGAGGAGCCCGCCGGGGGCGGCGGCCTTGTGGTCCTGCGCATCGTCGACAAGATGGGGCGCGGCAAGGAGCCGGAGGCCGGCTCCGTGCCCGAGAAGGGCGACCACGTCTGCTTCACCCTCTTCGAGCACGAACAGCGCGGCGGGGCGAAGCTGCCCGATCCGGAGGAGACGCCCTGGACGCACGGCGGGCCTCCGGGCGAGGACGGTGCCCTGCCGCAGCCGGATCCGGTGACCGAGGAGGACGTTCTGTGACCGTGTTCGCCCAACCGGGCGGCGCCCTCGATCCGGGGACCGCGGCCGCCCGGGCCACCGAGGCGATCCTGCACGACACGCTGCACGGGGCGCACCGCGGCGTCGTCGTCGACTCGCCACCGGGCGCCGGGAAGTCCACGCTCGTGGTCCGGGCCGCGCAGGAACTCGCGGCCGCCGGGCGGCCGTTGATGGTCATCGCGCAGACCAACGCGCAGGTGGACGACCTGGTGCTGCGGCTGGCGGAGAAGGATCCCGGGCTCCCGGTCGGCCGGCTGCACAGCAGTGATCCGGACCCGTACGACAGCGCGCTCGACGATCTGCCGCACGTCCGCAAGTCGACGAAGGCGGGCGATCTGGCCGGTCTGGACGTCGTGATCTCCACCGCCGCCAAGTGGGCACATGTCAAGGACGTCGAGCCGTGGCCGCACGCGATCGTCGACGAGGCGTACCAGATGCGTTCCGACGCGCTGCTGGCGGTGGCGGGTCTGTTCGGGCGGGCCCTGTTCGTCGGCGACCCCGGCCAGCTGGACCCGTTCGCGATCGTCGGGGCGGAGCAGTGGGCGGGGCTCTCGTACGACCCCTCGGCGTCCGCCGTGACCACGCTCCTGGCCCACAACCCCACGCTGCCGCAGCACCGGCTGCCGGTGTCATGGCGGCTTCCGGCGTCGGCGGCGCCGCTGGTGTCGGACGCGTTCTATCCGTACACACCGTTCCGCAGCGGTACCGGGCACGGAGACCGGCGGCTCACGTTCGGCGTCGCCTCCGACGGCTCGGGACCCGACCGGGTGATCGACGAGGCGGCCGAGACGGGCTGGGGGCTGCTCGAGCTGCCCGCCCGATACACCCCGCGTACGGATCCCGAGGCGGTGCGGGCGGTCGCCCTGGTCGTACGGCGTCTGCTGGACCGGGGCGGGGTGTCGGTCTCGGAGCGGGCCGCGGAGCCGGCGCCGCTGACCGCGGACCGGATCGCCGTCGGCACGGCGCACCGGGACCAGGCGGCGTCGGTGCGCTCGGCATTGGGGGAGCTCGGCGTGACGAATGTGACGGTGGACACGGCCAACCGGCTCCAGGGGCGGGAGTTCGACGTCACGGTGGTGCTGCATCCGCTGTCGGGCCGTCCGGACGCGACGGCGTTCCACCTGGAGACCGGGCGCCTGTGCGTGCTGGCCTCCCGCCACCGCCATGCGTGCATCGTGGTGTGCCGGGCGGGGGTCTCGGACCTGCTGGACGACCATCCGTCGACGGAACCGGTTCAGCTGGGGGTGACGGTGAAGTTTCCGGACGGATGGGAGGCCAATCACGCGGTGCTGACGCATCTGGCGGAGCACCGGGTGGCCTGGCGGCCCTGACGGACGGGCCACCGGACGGCCGTGCTGTCGGTGACCGCCCGCACGGCCCGATTGCCGGGTGATCCGTGACCAGCGGCTCACCCGGACGGCGGGGCGGACCGTGACCAGCGGCACACTCCGTCGCCCGGCAGGCCGTGACCGGCAAAAACGCCCCGACGGACGACGGATTTCGAGCGACGGGAACATCGCGTGACCGGGCGGCCTTGAGACTGCGCGAGAGCTGCGGCCTGGAAGCACGTGGCCTGCGGCCCCGTTCTTCCAGGCCCTCTTGCGTCACCGCGAGACAATGGACGGTGGCCCACCCGAAGGGTGGCGCCACTCGAACCCTACGAGGAGGAGAAGACATGGCGGAGCCCACGCCGCGTCGGAACGAGCCGCGGCTACGCCCCGCGCCCCTGCTCTTCGAGCCGGCGGAGGCGGTCTCCGACCCGGAGCACTTCTTCGACCTGGAGTCGATCGACGACCCACGGGCCCTGCTGGCCCGCGCGACGGAACTGGCCCAGGCGTTCCGCGTGGCGACGGACCGGGCGGTGGAGTTCCAGGCGATCGCCGCGGCCCAGCTCGCCGATCCGCGCCGCTTCGACCGGTTGACGCCGGCCGCGATCGCCGAACAGGCGGAGTGGACCGAGGACTACGCCAAGAAGATGGTGGAGTTCGGCCGCGACCTGATGCGCGGCGTCGAGGCGAGCGGGCCGGAGAACCTGGGCTGAACGGTGCGGCGGCGGGAGACGCCCGCGGCCGCCCACCCGAATGATCTTTTGACATATGCCGGGTGGCACAATACCCCGTCCTGCCCCCTCCTGCCCCGGTTTTCGCCAACCCTCGGGGACGCTCTGCTCACTGCGGGTACATCTGGGTGCCATGAGCAGTCGAACGCCTCGCGACGAACCCTGCCGACACCTTCCCGACCGGTTCGACGTCTCAGGCGTCACCTCGGAGGGAGCCGCCTGGCTCGCCTCGGCGGGAACCTGTCCCCGCAGCACGCTCGCGTACTGGGCGGAGCGCCCCGCCGCCCCGGTCGTGCTGTCCTGCGGTATTGCGTTCGACATCGTCAACACTCCCGCGGTCTTCGGGCGACGCATGCTCGACCGTCTCTGGGACGAGGGCCCCGGCTCCGGGCCCGTCGCCGAGCACCGCGGACGCATGCTGCTGTTCGCGTCACCCGGTACGGCGCGCCGACTGCCTGCGCTGCTCGACTGGGAGGAGTGGGGCGGCCGTGTCCCCCCGATTCCGCCGCTGCTGTACCACGGGCCCGGTGACGCCGTGACCGTGCCCGCGGTCCACCCCGCCGACATCACCGCCGCCCGCCCGGAATCCCGCTGGCTGGTCGCGCCCGACACCTGCCACCCGTGGCTTCCCGGGCCGGAGGTCGCACTGTGGGCGGCCGTCCGAGCCGCCCGCACGGCCCCTGTCGCAGCTGTACGGATATCGATTTTTCCTCCCGCCGACCAGGATGCTAAGGTCTACGACGTCAGCAG